>NZ_AUTR01000034.1:0-155998 GCF_000497875.1 Pseudoalteromonas sp. S8-8 | reverse complement strand
AAAGACCCGTTTGGGTTGTATGGTTAAGTGACTAAGCGTACACGGTGGATGCCTTGGCAGTTGGAGGCGATGAAGGACGTATTAACTTGCGATAAGCTTAGTCAAGCTAGTAAAAAGCGCTTGAGACTAAGATTTCCGAATGGGGAAACCCACCTGCTTGCAGGTATCGTTAACTGAATACATAGGTTAACGAGGCGAACGCGGAGAACTGAAACATCTAAGTACCCGTAGGAAAAGAAATCAACCGAGATTCCGAAAGTAGCGGCGAGCGAAATCGGAACAGCCCTTAAGCTTATTATGTGTTAATGGAAGGCTGCTGGAAAGCGCCACGATACAGGGTGATAGTCCCGTACATGAAAAGACATTTTAAGTGAAATCGAGTAGGTCGGAGCACGTGAAACTTTGACTGAATATAGGTGGACCATCATCTAAGGCTAAATACTCCCAACTGACCGATAGTGAACCAGTACCGTGAGGGAAAGGCGAAAAGAACCCCTGTGAGGGGAGTGAAATAGAACCTGAAACCGTGTACGTACAAGCAGTAGGAGCCCACTTGTTGGGTGACTGCGTACCTTTTGTATAATGGGTCAGCGACTTATATTTTGTAGCGAGGTTAACCGAATAGGGTAGCCGTAGGGAAACCGAGTCTTAACTGGGCGAATAGTTGCAAGGTATAGACCCGAAACCCGGTGATCTAGCCATGGGCAGGTTGAAGGTTGAGTAACATCAACTGGAGGACCGAACCCACTAACGTTGAAAAGTTAGGGGATGACCTGTGGCTAGGAGTGAAAGGCTAATCAAACCGGGAGATAGCTGGTTCTCCCCGAAATCTATTTAGGTAGAGCCTCGGACGAATACTTACGGGGGTAGAGCACTGTTAAGGCTAGGGGGTCATCCCGACTTACCAACCCTTTGCAAACTCCGAATACCGTAAAGTAATATCCGGGAGACACACGGCGGGTGCTAACGTCCGTCGTGAAGAGGGAAACAACCCAGACCGCCAGCTAAGGTCCCAAAGTCATAGTTAAGTGGGAAACGATGTGGAAAGGCCCAGACAGCCAGGAGGTTGGCTTAGAAGCAGCCATCCTTTAAAGAAAGCGTAATAGCTCACTGGTCGAGTCGGTCTGCGCGGAAGATGTAACGGGGCTAAACTATGCACCGAAGCTGCGGATTCAGAATTTATTCTGAGTGGTAGGGGAGCGTTCTGTAAGCCGTTGAAGGTGTACCGGGAGGTATGCTGGAGGTATCAGAAGTGCGAATGCTGACATGAGTAACGATAATGGGAGTGAAAAACTCCCACGCCGGAAGACCAAGGGTTCCTATCCCATGTTAATCAGGGTAGGGTAAGTCGACCCCTAAGGCGAGGCCGAAAGGCGTAGTCGATGGGAAACAGATTAATATTTCTGTACTCGATATAATTGCGATGGGGGGACGGAGCAGGCTAAGCAAGCATAGCGTTGGTAGTCTATGTGAAAGTGAGTAGGGCGTTTGTTTAGGTAAATCCGGACAAACACTAAACCTGAGACACGAGACGAGTCACTACGGTGATGAAGTTGCTGATGCCATACTTCCAGGAAAAGCCTCTAAGCTTCAGATTATATGGAATCGTACCCCAAACCGACACAGGTGGTCAGGTAGAGAATACTAAGGCGCTTGAGAGAACTCGGGTGAAGGAACTAGGCAAAATCGTACCGTAACTTCGGGAGAAGGTACGCTCCTATCTGTGATGAGACTTGCTCTCTAAGCGGACGGGAGCCGCAGTGACCAGGTGGCTGGGACTGTTTATTAAAAACACAGCACTGTGCAAAATCGCAAGATGACGTATACGGTGTGACACCTGCCCGGTGCCGGAAGGTTAATTGATGGGGTTATCCTTAGGGAGAAGCTCTTGATCGAAGCCCCGGTAAACGGCGGCCGTAACTATAACGGTCCTAAGGTAGCGAAATTCCTTGTCGGGTAAGTTCCGACCTGCACGAATGGTGTAACCATGGCCACGCTGTCTCCACCCGAGACTCAGTGAAATTGAAATCGCAGTGAAGATGCTGTGTACCCGCGGCTAGACGGAAAGACCCCGTGAACCTTTACTACAGCTTGGCACTGAACATTGAACCTACATGTGTAGGATAGGTGGGAGACTTTGAAGCAGCGACGCTAGTTGTTGTGGAGTCAACCTTGAAATACCACCCTTGTAGTTTTGATGTTCTAACGTTGGCCCCTGAATCGGGGTTACGGACAGTGCCTGGTGGGTAGTTTGACTGGGGCGGTCTCCTCCTAAAGAGTAACGGAGGAGCACGAAGGTTGGCTAAGTACGGTCGGACATCGTACGGTTAGTGTAATGGTAGAAGCCAGCTTAACTGCGAGACAGACACGTCGAGCAGGTACGAAAGTAGGTCATAGTGATCCGGTGGTTCTGAATGGAAGGGCCATCGCTCAACGGATAAAAGGTACTCCGGGGATAACAGGCTGATACCGCCCAAGAGTTCATATCGACGGCGGTGTTTGGCACCTCGATGTCGGCTCATCACATCCTGGGGCTGAAGTCGGTCCCAAGGGTATGGCTGTTCGCCATTTAAAGTGGTACGCGAGCTGGGTTTAGAACGTCGTGAGACAGTTCGGTCCCTATCTGCCGTGGGCGTTTGAGAATTGAGAGGGGTTGCTCCTAGTACGAGAGGACCGGAGTGAACGAACCGCTGGTGTTCGGGTTGTCATGCCAATGGCATTGCCCGGTAGCTACGTTCGGAACTGATAAGCGCTGAAAGCATCTAAGCGCGAAGCAGGCCTCGAGATGAGTTCTCACTAGACTTTTAAAGTCTCTGAAGGGCCGTTGAAGACTACAACGTTGATAGGCAAGATGTGGAAGTGGTGTGAGCCATTAAGCTAACTTGTACTAATTACCCGTGAGGCTTAACCATACAACGCCAAACGCGTTTTATGCGACAGTTTAGACAGAAGTTAATATAACTAAAGTAGATATTACTTGAAGAAAGACTTAAAAAATATTATCAGATATTTTCCAAATTCAGTTAGTGCGTAGCGATACGGATTAACGCCAAAATTTGCTTGGTGACAATAGCGTTTTGGACCCACCTGATCCCATGCCGAACTCAGTAGTGAAACGAAACAGCGCCGATGATAGTGTAGCATTTGCTATGTGAAAGTAGGACATTACCAGGCTTCAAATTGTAGAGACCCGTTACAGCAATGTGACGGGTTTTTTGCTGTCTGGGATTTGATAAATAGCCAAGAGCCCATGCCGAGCTCAGTAGTGAAACAAAACAGCTCGAGGGCGAGCCCCGGCCAACGATAGTGTAGCATTTGCTATGTGAAAGTAGGACATTACCAGGCTTCAAATTAAAGAAACCCGTTACAGCAATGTGACGGGTTTTTTGCTGTCTGGGATTTAGTAAATAGCCAAAAGCTCATGTCGAACTCAGTAGTGAAACCAAAGCTTCGACCGATGATAGTGTAGCATTTCACTGTGGCTCTCCATCGCTGTGGGCACTACGACATTACACAAGCTTCACATTGTAGAAAGCCCGAATCTAACGATTCGGGCTTTTTTACGTCTGCAGAAAAGTGAAATGTGCGCAATTAACACACTCACATCAACACATATCACGTAGGGCGGGCGAGCATAGCGACTCCCGACGCTAGAATCACAACAAAAACCCTCAATACCCCATTCGGCCAATAAAGTAGCATTTGCTACGTGACTTTCTACTGCTGTGGGCACTATGACATTACACAAGCTTCACATTGTAGAAAGCCCGGATCTAACGGTTCGGGCTTTTTTACGTCTGCAGAAAAGTGAAATGCGCACAATTAACACACACTACATCAACACATATCACGTAGGTCGGGCGAGCGCAGCGACTCCCGACGCTAAAATCATGAAAAATCTCCGCTCAGCAATGAGTGCGCAGCATTTTCACTATGACTCTCCACCGCTGTGGGCACTATGACATTACACAAGCTTCAAATTGTAGAGAGCCAGCATCTAAAAATTCGGGCTCTTTACGTCTGCAGAAAGTAAAATGTAAGCGAATAACGAATAATCTATACCATAACATCATCAAGTACTTACATTAAATACCTTCATGATCTAACTAAACCCGAAAGGTTCGCGTTTTGAAAAGTGTAGTAAAGTTAAACGTAAGTGAATAGCGTACTACTCACTCAACTATCTTATTCATATTTAATCTTTTTTACTTTCTATAAAAGCTAATTACTTTCATTTCCTTAGATAACAAATTTAATTTTGCTTTGTTACTGTCTTTGATTTAGGATCAAATCAGTTTAAAACCAAGAACTAACAGCCTGTGTATAGATTATTAATTAGCGCCATATCCATTTTATTTTGTTTTTCTGCGTCGGCAGTTGAAGTAACTGATCTATATCAAGATATTTTAAAAGTGGATGACAAAACACGAGACACTCGATTAGCTGCGAGTCGTAAAGCTTTGCTCAATGTTTTAGTGAAAGTAAGCGGTGATGAAACCGCGGATCAAAATAAATTAGCACAGCAACGCACTAAAGATATTTCTGATTATATGCTTAAGTTTGAATATGACGAGAGAGCAAATGGACAATTGAAACTTGTTGTTAAATTTGAAGCTCGAAAGATCAATGCGTTAATCAAAGAGTTAAACTTACCTTTATGGGGAGTACAACGCCCATTAGTCGCAATATGGTTAGGTATTGAAGACAATTGGCGCAGAGAATTAGTAACACAAGAAAGTTACCCGCAATTAGAGCAGTTAATTTATGACAAAGCAGGACGCCGTGGATTACCCGTGGTTGTACCTTTGCTTGATTTACAAGATAGACGCTTAGTAGGTATTCCTGAGGTATGGGGTAACTTTTCAGAACCAGTAGAAGAGGCCTCTAGACGATACAGTGCTGAGCGAAGTATTACAGCAAGAATGTATAAAGAAGCGGATAGCGAAAATTGGATTTTAGATTGGCGTTTTACTAATGATGATCAGTTTGATTCAAATAGATTAACGGGTGATAAGCAACAAATTGTTAGTCAAATGATTGATACTTTAGCGCAGGGTTTAGCTAGTGAGTATGCTATCGATCCTAATGCTTATTATGAGCAAGCGGCGGCTACCTTAACTTTAAAAGGCACGCAAAGTTTTGTTGATGTTGAATTAGCAAAACAAAGATTATTGAACTTAAGCGTTGTTACGCAAGTTAAAATTGTTCGTAAAACACCAGAATTTGTAGAATTTAAACTAAACCACACTGGTAATCTAAGTGATCTTAAAAAAGGGCTAGGGTTAGACTCCTCATTTAAAGATTATGAGGATCCACGCGCTTTTTATCATGTTGTTGATAAAAATAGCTTAGAGTATCAATGGATAACGCCATAATGCTAACTTCTGAGCCGATGCAAATGGCATTACCGGTTACCTTGCCGGATGACGAAACATTTGCATCGTACTTTGGTGGGGAAGATTCGTTAGAGGTTAACCATTTAAAAGATAGCTTTTCGAAGTTAGCTAAAAAGTTTCAGTATACTTATTTATGTGGGTTAGGTGATTCGGGTAAGTCTCACCTTTTGTATGCAACCTGCATTAAAGCACAAGAGCGTGGCCTATCTAATATGCTGCTGTCTATGCGCGAAGTAATTGACTTTGGACCTATGGTATTAGACGGTTTAGAAGCACTTGATGTTCTATGTATTGATGACGTGCATTTAGTTGCAGGCAATGATGCATGGGAAAAAGCACTATTTAACTTTTTTAACCGGTTTAACGAACCCGGAAAAATGTTAGTAGTAACTGCCGATTTACTTCCTAGCATGCTTAATATCTCGCTGCCTGACTTAGAGTCTCGCTTAACGTGGGGAACAACCTTTCAAATTCGTTCTATGAGTGATGATGATAAAGCACAAGCACTTGTTAAGCGCGCTCATATGCGCGGCCTTGAATTAAGTGATGAGTGTGCACGCTTTTTACTAACCCGTTTAAGCCGTGATATGCGTGCTTTATTAGATGTACTCGACAAATTAGATCATGCATCTATGGCAGCACAGCGAAAATTAACTATTCCTTTTATAAAATCAACGTTAAAGCTGTAGTAGGTCTAGAATCTAGACCCTTCTTTCAGTTATCATAAGCTATTATCAGAGCGTGTTTACCTTTCCTGATTGGAATTTGTTTAACTTAAGAGTGCTTTAATCGTGTCGTGAGGGCTTTAGCGTAGTATTTATATGCGAAACCCGAACAACAAAGAACGTAGCCTCCGAGATAAACACTTCAAACTGCATGTGTTTGGTCTTTATTTAGCGTTATTGCATCACTTATGTAGGAAACTACAGTCCAATGCTTAACCTTATTTAATAACCAACCACGCTGTTGTAAAGCAATCTTGAAAGGCCAACACGCTCTTAAGCAATCACCTTCTGTGAAAGATCAGGTATCGAATGAACTTAGAAAACATATTAGCGCAAGCACTTGAGGCGGTAGCCAGTGCCAGTGAAATAGCGCAGTTAGAAGATATCAGGGTTAATTACCTTGGTAAAAAAGGCGAAATCACTAGCTTACTTAAAACGTTAGGTAAAATAGCACCTGAAGAACGTAAAGAAGCAGGCCAAGTTATAAACCAAGCTAAACAAGATGTACAAGCTGCTATCAACGAAAAGCGTGAATTGCTAGCAAGTAAAGCACTTGAAGAAAAACTAGCTGCTGAAACTATAGATGTAACTCTACCAGGGCGTGTTATGCCTACTGGCGGTTTACACCCAGTTACGCGCACTATTGAGCGCATAGAAAGCTTTTTTGGTGAGTTAGGTTTTGAAGTTAAATCTGGTCCAGAAATCGAAGACGATTTTCATAACTTTGATGCGCTAAATATTCCAGAGCACCATCCAGCACGTGCTGATCATGATACCTTTTATTTCAATCCTAAATTAGTACTACGTACACAAACAAGTGGCGTGCAAATTCGTACTATGGAAACTGAGCAGCCACCACTGCGCATTATTTCACCTGGACGCGTATACCGTAACGATTACGACCAAACACATACACCTATGTTCCATCAGGTTGAAGGTTTAATGGTTGATACCGATGTTAGCTTTACTGAGCTAAAAGGTATTTTGCATGATTTTTTACGTAACTTTTTTGAAGAAGATATGGAAATTCGTTTCCGTCCTTCATTCTTCCCGTTTACAGAACCTTCGGCTGAAGTAGATGTTATGGGTAAAGACGGTAAGTGGTTAGAAGTACTAGGCTGTGGCATGGTACATCCAAATGTACTTAAGTCTGTGGGCATTGACCCAGAAAAATACACCGGCTTTGCTTTTGGTATGGGTGTAGAGCGTTTAACTATGCTGCGCTATGGCGTAAACGATTTGCGTGCATTTTTCGAAAATGACTTAAAATTCCTGAACCAGTTCCGTTAAGAGTGAAACAATAAAATGAAATTTAGTGAAAAGTGGTTAAGAGAGTGGGTTAATCCTGCTATTGATACGCAAGCTCTTTCGGAACAGCTTTCAATGGCTGGTCTAGAAGTTGATGGCGTTGAGCCTGCTGCTGCCAAATTTAATGGCGTAGTTGTAGGTGAAGTTGTTGAATGTGGGCAACACCCTGATGCAGATAAACTGCGTGTTACCAAAATTAACGTAGGTGGCGATGAGCTACTTGATATCGTGTGTGGTGCACCAAATTGTCGTTTAGGTATTAAAGTTGCTGTTGCAACTGTGGGCGCTGTACTGCCTGGTGACTTTAAAATTAAAAAAGCCAAACTACGCGGCCAACCTTCAAACGGAATGCTATGTGCTTTTGTTGAGCTAGGTATTAGCGAAGAAGGCGACGGCATTATGGAATTGCCAAGCGATGCACCAGTAGGCACTGATTTACGTGATTACCTAGGTCTTGATGATAATATTATAGATGTTGATTTAACACCAAACCGTGGTGACTGCTTAGGTATAAAAGGTCTAGCACGCGAAGTAGGTGTTTTAAATAGTATTGACGTAAACGTATTAGATATTCCAGCTGTTACTCCAACAATTGATGACAAAGTATCAATTGAGCTAGTTAATGAAGATGCATGTCCTCGTTACCTTGGTCGTGTAATAAAGGGCATTAACCTTGATGCAGAAACACCGCTTTGGATGGTTGAAAAGCTACGTCGCAGTGGCGTACGTTCAATCGATCCGGTTGTTGATGTGACTAACTATGTATTACTTGAACTTGGTCACCCAATGCACGCGTTTGATTTAAATGCGATTGAAGGTGGTATTAAAGTACGTGGTGCAAACGCAGGCGAAGAACTTGTTTTATTAGACGGTAACACCGCTAAATTAAACGACACAACACTTGTGATAGCCGATCATAACAAAGCACTTGCAATTGCAGGTGTTTTTGGTGGTGAGCAATCAGGTGTTACAGATAAAACATCTGATATATTACTTGAAAGCGCATTTTTTAATCCTGTAGCAATTGCAGGGCAAGCACGTAGCTACGGTTTACACACTGATGCTTCACACCGTTATGAACGCGGTGTTGATTTTGCTCTACAACATGATGCAATGGAACGTGCAACAGCACTTCTTCTTGAGATTGTAGGTGGTCAAGCAGGCCCTGTAGTTGAAGCTGTTGCGGCTGACAAACTACCAAAAGTGACTGAAGTACGTCTTCGTCGTGCACGTTTAGACCGTGTTATTGGTCATCATATTGAAGATGCTAAAGTAACAGATATTCTTACGCGTTTAGGTCTTGATGTTAAAGTAGAAAATGAAAGCTGGAGTGCGGACGTACCAAGCTACCGTTTTGATATTCGCATCGAAGAAGATTTAATTGAAGAAGTAGCACGTGTTTACGGTTACAACAGCATTCCAAATGTTGCACCAACTGCAAAACTTAAAATGACGACACATAACGAAGCAACTATTGCACTTAGCAAGTTCCGTAATACGTTAGTGACTCGTGGTTACCAAGAAGCAATTACATACAGCTTTGTAGACCCTAAAGCACAAGCTATTTTACACCCAGAGTGTAAAGCAATGGTATTACCGCACCCTATTTCAATTGAAATGTCAGCGATGCGTGTAAGTTTAATGCCGGGTTTATTAGCGTCTGTAGCGTATAACCAAAATCGCCAACAGCCTCGCATTCGTTTATTCGAACATGGTCTTAAATTTATAAGCGACGAAAGTGCAGAAAATGGTGTTTACCAAGTACCGGTTATTGGCGGCGTTATTACGGGTCTTGTAAATGGTGAACATTGGGTTGAAGAAAAACGTAACGTTGATTTTTACGACCTAAAAGGTGATGTTGAAGCCTTACTTGCAATTACTAATGACGTTACTCGCTTTGAAATTAAAGCCGAGCAGTCAGATGGACTTCACCCTGGTCAATCAGCTGTAATATATGTTGATGGCAAAAAGGTTGGTTTTTTTGGTGCTTTACATCCTCAAGCTCAAAAGTCGTTAGATATCAACAACGCAACTTTTGTTTTTGAAATTGAAATGTCAGCAATAGAAAAAAGAAATTTACCGCAAGCAGAAGGGGTGTCTAAATTCCCTTCAAATCGCCGCGACATCGCGATTTTAGTGGCAGACAGCGTTAAATCTGGCGACATTTTAAGCGTGATCGAAAAAGTTGGCGGAAATCAATTGGTTGACCTAAACTTATTCGATGTGTATAAGGGCAAAGGTATTGAGCCAAATTATAAGAGTTTGGCGATTGCTCTAACACTGCAAGCGGTTGATAGAACACTCGAAGAGAAAGATATCAATCTAGTAGTTGATAACGTGGTGGCCGAATTGGCCGAACAGTTTAATGCATCGTTGAGGGACTAGATATGGCGCTTACTAAAGCCGACATAGCTGAACACCTATTTGAAAAGCTCGGGATCAATAAAAAAGATGCCAAAGATTTAGTTGAAGCGTTTTTTGAAGAAATCCGCTCAGCGCTAGAAAAAGGCGAGCAGGTTAAGCTCTCTGGATTTGGTAACTTTGATCTTCGAGACAAAAAAGAAAGACCAGGCCGCAACCCGAAAACAGGCGAAGATATTCCTATTTCGGCACGTCGCGTGGTGACTTTTCGACCAGGTCAAAAGCTTAAAACCCGCGTAGAAGTGGGCACAAGCAAAGCAAAATAAAAAAAGGCAGCGTAAGCTGCCTTTTTATTTGCCTGAATAACCTAGTTATTAAATTATACCAACCTGCATAAATCTTTGATCAATTTAACGAATTAAATTGCACTATAACGTCGTTAAAAATGTTTTATTTAGAACAACTAGATACAAAAATTTTTGCCTAGTTCTAGCGTAATTTCCTTAACGTTAAATAGACCCCATATATAAGCAGATTGGTATTAGGTTATTTTTGCGATTATAAATTAAAACTCTCGAGGAGATACAAAATCACCTGCCATTATTTGCTGAAATGTTTGCTCTGCAAGTACATCTAGGCTGTCTAAGCTTTTACCACTCGTTATTAATTGCTGCTCAATTTCAAACACGTCAATATTTTCAATCCCCGACATTTGCGCTACTTTAGAAAATATATATGCATGCTTAAATTTATCATGTTTATAAAAAAGACTAATAAGTGATGTATACACTTCAGGATTCGGTACGTTGTCTTTTTTATTGAGCTCTAAAGTTTTATAAAGCAAATCAATGGTTTTTTCATCGTCGAACTTAATATAGTACGATGCTAAAAAAAATTGCATTTCGGCACTTTGCGTTACACTTTTGTCATTTTCTATCGCCAATAATTTAGTCAGTGCGTTTTGGTTATTATTTCGTGACCATTGGTAGTAGAGCAAACCTGGATGGTTCGTATTTTGGGTATCTTGATATAAGCGAGTCATTTCTTTAATGCTCGTTAATTGACCGTCAATACGTGACGTTTTTTTAGCTTTTAACTTAATATGTTCAATTTTGGCAGCCACAGTTATACATTGGTTATAGGATTCAAAGTCCTTGAGTAATTGGTATTTATTTTCATCAGTAGGGTCTTTGTATTCTATGTAACGTTTGATAATTACATCAGAACGTTCATCCTTGCAGTGGCTGTCTTTGTTTAAGTCGCTACAAAAGCCAGGTGTTTCTTTGCACACTTGTGCGAGTGTCAAGGGCTCTTCACACCCTGTCAACGTTAGCAAACCTAATAGTACACTTGCTTTTTTAAGCATCCCTTAACCCCAAATGAATATCTACCTTGTTATTCTAACGCAATCATTTAACGCCTAACAGTAGAGAATAACTTCAGATTAAATTAGAATAGCCCTGCCTGAAGTGCATTACTCTCAAAATATAGTGCATTTTTAAAGGCTATCCGTTCAAAATGATAAACTTAGGTAAATAAAATGACCTCATCTCACGAGTTAGAATACACAAATAGTTGGCAAGAGCGCCAAGATTACGCAGAAAGCATGCAACCAATCATTGGTAAACTTTACCGTAATCGTGGTATCGAAATCGCTGTATATGGCCGTCCTCTCGTAAATGCCAGTACTATCGATATTATCAAATCTCACAAAACCGTTGCTCAGTTTGAAGGCACTAAGTTACGTTTGCGTGAAAGCTTCCCATTTTTAGAAGCTATCAGCAAAATGGAATTAAACTCTGCACGTATTGATATTGGTAAGCTTGCATATAGTTATTTGTTCACTGAAGCTGCAAAAGGCCGCTCAGTAGAAGAATTTGTAAAAGATGAACTTGCAGAAATAGCTGACTTACCAGCGAAGGAACCACGCGATGTTGTATTGTATGGTTTTGGTCGTATTGGTCGTTTACTAGCGCGTTTATTAATTGAAAAATCAGGTCCATATTCAGATTTACGTTTGCGCGCTATTGTTGTGCGTGGCGGTAAAGAGGGTGATCTTGAAAAGCGTGCAAGCTTACTGCGTCGTGATTCAATTCACGGTCCGTTCAATGGCTCAATCACTATTGATAAAGAACGTAACGCAATTAAAGCCAACGGTAGCTACATTCAGGTTATTTACGCTAACTCTCCTAGCGAAATTGATTACACTCAATATGGTATCGACAATGCATTAATTGTTGATAACACCGGTATTTGGAAAGACGAAGCGGGCCTTGGCCAGCATCTAGAGTGTAAGGGCGCTGCAAAAGTATTATTAACAGCTCCTGCAAAAGGTAATATCAAAAACATCGTATATGGTGTTAATAACAAAGATATTTTACCTGAAGATAAAATTGTTTGTGCAGCAAGCTGTACAACCAATGCAATTACACCAACGCTTAAAGCACTAAACGATAAGTTTGGTATTAATAATGGCCATGTTGAAACTGTACACTCGTACACGAACGATCAAAACCTTATTGATAACTACCACAAAGCAGAGCGCCGTGGCCGTGCCGCAGCACTTAACATGGTAATTACTGAGACAGGGGCTGCAAAAGCGGTTTCAAAAGCATTACCAGAGCTTGAAGGCAAATTAACAGGTAACGCAATCCGCGTACCTACACCTAATGTGTCGCTAGCTATTTTGAACCTTAACTTAGCAACAAGCACATCAGTTGAAGAGCTAAACGCATTTTTACGCGATACTGCACTTCATTCAGACTTACGTGACCAAATTGATTACACAGCATCAACGGAAATTGTTTCTACCGATTTAGTAGGTAGCCGTTACGCAGGTGTTGTTGATTCACAAGCAACGATTGTTGAAGATAACCGTATTGTTTTATATGTATGGTACGACAATGAGTTTGGTTACAGCTGCCAAGTAGTTCGTTGTATGCGCGATATGGCCGAAGTGTCATTCCCAAGCTTACCTCGCTAATTTATTTGCAGTGACTTAAAAGCCAGCATGTTGCTGGCTTTTTTGGTCGTGTATTATTTTTAAAGCGTATGCCTTGTGATAGGCTTTAATTAAGAAAATGCACATTCGTTTTACTATTTACAAAATAATGTCAGTTCTGTGAATTAATAAGCAGATAAACTTATTCAACCTAAAGGTTTTTTCATGAAAATCAGCAGCAATTTCGACAGTGGTAATATCAAAGTTATTGAAGCCACCGATCCTTTAAATATTCAATTAGAAATTAATAAAGATCACCAGTCTGAATTTTATCAGTGGTTTCACTTTCGTCTTGAAACAACGCCTTACCAATTGCATAAGTTAAATATTAATGAGCTTGATAAATCAGCTTACCCAGATGGTTGGGAAGGGTATCAAGCCGTTGCATCATATGACCGCCAAACATGGTTTCGTGTACCATCAAGCTATGAAAATGGCACATTAAGCTTTGAAATTGAACCAGAGTGCGGCAGCGTGTATTTTGCTTACTTTGCGCCATACAGTTACGACCGCCATTTAGATTTATTGTCTTGGGCACAAAGCCAAGGCGCTTGCCAATTAATAACGCTTGGTGAAACACTTGATGGCCGCGATATGAGTGTGCTCAAAATTGGTGAGCCAAGTGAAGATAAGAAAAACATCTGGATCACAGCACGTCAACATCCAGGTGAAACAATGGCGCAGTGGTATGTTGAAGGTCTACTGCACAAACTTCTTGATGACGAAGACCCACATGCAGCTGCGCTTCTATCAAAAGCAGTGTTTTACGTTGTGCCAAATATGAATCCAGATGGCAGCGCACGCGGACATCTCCGTACTAATGCTAAAGGCGTTAACTTAAACCGTGAATGGCAGACACCAAGCATGGAAAATAGCCCTGAGGTTTACCTAGTACTAAATAAAATGCGCGAAGCTGGCTTAGATATGCACTTAGATATACACGGCGATGAAGCTATTCCGTATAACTTTGTGGCAGGCAGTGAAGGTATTCCAAGTTATGATGCTCGTCTTAAAGGCCTTGAAGATAGCTTTAAAGCTGCGCTTTTAACTATTACACCAGAGTTTCAAGATGAGCATGGCTATCCAAAAGATGAGCCCGGCAAAGCTAACCTTACGGTAGGTTCATCAGCTACTGCTGAAGAATTCAAAGCATTAACGTACACAATTGAAATGCCATTTAAAGACAACAACGATTTACCTGATCCAGACTATGGCTGGTCAGACCGTCGTTCGTATCAATTTGGTCAAGATACGTTAGCGGCAATTGTTAATGTTGTTGATAATTTAAGATAAAACATTTATTTGAAGGGTATCAATAGTTTTGATGCCCTTTTTGCTTTTAGTAAAACCCCTTTTACAAAAAATAATAATCATATAGCAACTTCATTCCAAAACGTTTTTAACGTTTCTTCGCCGCGTATCATCACCGTATCGGTACAAATCAATCTACTTTCCTTTAAATACTGCTGATGCAGTGCCTTGCAATAGCTACATAATTAGATATTTTGAAAATTAAGTGTTAACAAAGTTGGGGTACTTAAGTTAAGATTAATTAAATAATGAGTCGGGACGGGAGAGGTAAAACCTTATTTCGTGAAACTTATGTTGCGTAGTAGTTAAAGCAGAGTCTCGTAATTAAAAATAATAAATATAACTATAGAGGATATCCATGGAAGCTTTTGTAAGCGCTGTTAATGATGTTGTTTGGAGTAATGCACTCATCTATTTATGCCTAGGCGCAGGCTTGTTTTATTCAGTATTAACTCGATTTGCTCAAGTTAGACATTTTAAAGAAATGTGTAAGTTATTATTTAGTCCAAACACGTCTGATAAAGGTATCTCATCTTTTCAAGCCCTTGCAGTATCGTTGTCTGGACGAGTTGGCGTAGGTAATATTGCAGGTGTTGCAGCAGCTATCGGTTTTGGTGGACCAGGTGCTATTTTTTGGATGTGGGTTGTTGCTTTTCTAGGTGCAAGTACCGCATATGCAGAATCTACTTTAGGCCAAATTTATAAAACAGAAGAAAACGGGCAATATCGTGGCGGTCCAGCGTATTATTTTGACCGTTGTTTAGGGCAAAAATGGCTAGCTGTTTTATTTGCTGTTTCGGCAATTATTGCATGTGGTGTTTTTCTGCCAGGCGTACAAGCAAATGCGGTAGGTAATGCGTTTACTCAAGTGTTTGGCGATGGCAATATGGTTTCTACTAGCTTTGGTGACGTAGGCAGCTTTAAATTGGTCGCTTTGGCAATTATCCTTATTGTTTTGGCGTTTATTATTTTCGGCGGAATAAAGCGTATTGCGAACTTTACGCAAATAGTAGTGCCATTTATGGCGCTTGGTTACATAGTATTGGCACTAATCGTAGTATTTTTAAATTTAGATAAAGTGGGTGATATATTTTATTTAATTATTAGTGATGCGTTTACTGCGCAGGCCGGTTTTGGTGCTGCTATTGGTTGGGGCGTTAAACGCGGTATATATTCTAATGAAGCAGGCCAAGGTACTGGGCCTCATGCAGCAGCCGCTGCAGAAGTTGATCACCCTGCTCAACAGGGGTTAGTACAAGCTTTCTCTGTTTACGTTGATACCATCTTTGTGTGTACTGCAACAGCATTAATGATTTTAATAACGCAGCAATACAATATTGTGGGTGAGTTACCAGCAGGGCAATTTATTGTTCAAAATGTTGATGCAGCCACTGAAGTGGGTTCAGCAGCCTTTACGCAAATGGCTCTATTTAGTGTATTTGGTAGCTTTGGGCAGGCATTTGTTGGCATCGCATTGTTCTTCTTTGCTTTTACCACAATACTTGCTTATTACTTTATTGCAGAGACTAATATTGCTTACTTAAATCGTTATTTTAAAGGCAGTATTCCGCTTGTTATCGTGAAGTTTGTGATTATGTTTATGGTTGCATACGGCATGGTAAACAATTCAGGTTATATCTGGACTATTGGTGATATTGGCGTTGGCTTAATGGCCTGGATCAACATACTAGGTATTTTAGCTATTTTCTTCGTAGCTAAGCCTGCTTTGTTATGTTTGAGCGATTATGAAGAACAGAAGAAAAAAGGCGGAAAAATCATATTTGATCCAGTTAAATTAGGCATTAAAAACGCCACGTTCTGGGAAAAACGCTTAGAGAAGCAGTCAAAAGACGCAGAGTAATTAAACTTAGTGGGCAACTTGGAAAATTATCGCCCCAAAATTAGTTATTGGTTTGAATTCAAAAAAGACAACGAGAAATAAAACAAGTACAATAAAGGCGCCGAAAGGCGCTTTTTTTATGCGTAGTATGGAGAGAAGTATGGCGATTATTCGTTGCCCAAAATGTGCAAAATCAATTTCAGATAAACATAAGCAATGTCCGCATTGCGAAAGCAACATTGCAGAGCTAAACGACGAGCAAGTTTTGCAACTTCAGCGCGAACAGCGAATTAAAAAAAAGCAGATGTTTATAAATCACTCCTTTTTGGCGCTTATCTTATTTTTAGGTGGTTTTTTCTGTTTGTACTTTTTACAACCGCAAGAAAAAACGCTTCAGTGGTATGCTTATACTGCGGCTATTGGCGTAGGGTGTATTTGGTATCTTATAAACCGAATTGTTTTAGTGACTCTAAAAAAGAAAAAATGACATGAATATCGACAATCTTGTACAAAATATTACTCCCGAATTATTCGAACGCTTACAATACGGTGCATCAACTGGCAAATGGCCAGACGGTACCGTTTTATCAGACGAGCAAAAGCAACAAACAGTGCAGTTGGTTATGTTGTATCAAGCAAAAGTGGCTCAATCAAACGAGCAATTTACGATTGGTGCTAATGGTGAAATGATCCAAAAGACAAAAGCTCAACTACAAAAAGAATTTAAATCAGACAACGAAATAGCTAGGTTTAGTGAACATGATCTTTAAGCACCTTTTTACACCGAAATGGAAACACCCTAAGCAACAAGTACGTCTTGATGCTATCGAAAAATTAGACATTGAACGTGATGCAACCATATTAAACACGTTAGCACTTGAAGATAGTTCAGCTGAAATACGCCGCAAAGCACTACAAAAAGTAAACGAGTTACCACTTTGGTGGAAAGCGTATAAACAAGATCAAGCATTAAAAGATATAGCAGAGCTTCAAATATCTAATGCTGTTTTAAATAGCGAGAGTGCACTAACACCGCAAATTAAAAACGAATACATAGAGCGTTTTGCACCCGTTAAAACACTCGAAAAGTTAGCGTTTGCAGAAAAAGAACTGCAAGTACGCGTTAAATTATTAAAACGTTTAGCAAATCCAAAACTAGTAGAAAAAGCATTTAAAGAAGGTAGCGAAGAGCTACAAACTCAATTAGTTGAACTTGTTATTACTCATCAATTAATTAAGCCATTATTAAAGCATGCGAATGGTGGTGCAAAAGCAGCACTTGAAACGCATATTGAAAATGAGCGTTTAGCAATTGAAATGCCACTGCAGGTTGAAAGTGCAACACGTGTTATTTTAGCTAAGTTAAATGCCTTACGTGAAAAAACAGATTTTGGTGTTGTAAATCCACAAGCCGGTGAATTAATGGCCCAGTGGCAAGCACTTGAGCTCAAATGGCTAAGTGATGAGCGTGTTAAGCTTCTTGACGAAAAATATATTTCGATTACCACTAAGTTAGATGCACACATTGAACAGCTAAAAGCGGTACACGACAAAGAGCAGCAAAAATTAGCGCTACAACAGCGCCAATTGCTAGCGCTTGCAACTGTTGAAGCGTTAAGTGAAGAAATTGAAAACGCCTTACAGCTAGGCCTTGAAACACCAGAGCAAATTCAGCAAGATTGGCTTGATGCAAAAGTAGCGCAAGCTAAGCAAGCTATTAGCGAAACAGAACTTGCTAAGAATGCACAATCTAAACTGGCTGTAAGCAAGTTAGAAAAACTATTTACTCAAGTTGCTAAGTTACCTGAGCTAACAACGGCTATTAAAGAGTACAAACTCGCTTTTGCAGCATTATGCGAAATTAAGCCAGCAGAAGATTTAGCGCAATACGATGCAACTCTAACTGAATTTAATAATGGTTTTAAAGCAGCGCGTAGTCATTTAAATATTTTAGATGGTGCACTGCAAAGTACGTTTAAAACACAGTTAAATACGCATAAAAAGCAATTTTTAGCACCAATGAGTGAGCTAGTTAAGCCACTTGAAAAAAACCAAAGCCAAGCAAAACGCAAAGCTCGTGATGTTAAACGCCTAATTGAAGAAGGTCGTTTTAATGTTGCCTTTGGCGTGTTTAAAGGGTTTGAAGAGTTATTTAATACACTCACTGAGCAATATCAACAGCCGCTTGTAAATATAAAAGCGGAACTTGAAGCGCAACTTGCAGATGCTAAAGATTGGCAAAAATACGCTGCAGCACCAAAGCGTGAAGCTTTATTAGAAGAAGTAAGTGCATTAGTAAGTGAAGAGTGTACTGACCCACAACAACGCGCAGAGCAAGTAAAAGTACTACGTAAACGTTGGAATGAGTTAGGTCGTTTAGATACAGATGAAGAAAAGCAACAAGGCGTGCAGTTTGATGAAAAAATCGAGCTGTTATTTGCACCTTGTCGTAGTTACTTTGCAGAGCAAGAAGTACAACGCGAGGCCTCAAAAGCACAACGCGAAAGTATTATTAGCGACATGCACGCGCTTCATTTACAGCCTACGGCTGAGGATGACTTTGATTGGAAACAATATGAAAGCCAATACAATCGTTTAAACAAAGCGTGGCGCAGTGTAGGTAAAGTTGATCCTAAAACATACCGTACACTAAACGATCGTTATAAAAGCGAGCAACAACAAGTACTGGCTTTATTAAACGCATTTCATAAAAGTAATGCCTTACTTAAAAATGAATTAGTAGAAAAAGCGCAGCAATTATCACAAAGCGATGATTTAGCCGCTGCGTGCCAAGAGTTGAAGCAAATGCAGCAGCAATGGCAAACAATTGGTTTTGCAGGTTTAAAAGCTGAAAATGCGTTATGGCAAAAATTTCGTCAATTTAACGATGAAACATTTACTAAACGTAGTAGTGAATTTGAGCAGCAAAAACTTGATCAAAATGAGTCAGATAAACAAGCAGTTGCAGAACTTGCTGAGCTTGAAGCAGCACTTAGCGATGTAAATCAAAGAGCACAGTTGCACGACCTAGAAACAAAAGTGAAAGGGTACACGCAATTTAGATCGTTAGCGCCAAAAGTTACTAAGCTACTAGCAGCTATTGACGATAAACTTGCATTGCTTACAAGCAAATCAGAGCAAGCTAATCTAGATGCGTTAATTACAGCACTTGAAAACAATGAAGCGTTGCCAAGTCAGTATCAAGCACCACTTAAAACAGCATTAAATAGGGATCAACTTATTACGCGCATGGAAATATTAGCGAACGTAAGTTCAAGTGATAAGTCACTTAGAATGGCAGAACAAGTAGCCATGTTAGATGACAAACATCGTGGCGAACATGCTGATTTAAACTATTATTTAAAACAGTTATTAGCGCTCAGTGCTGGTTCAGTTGAACCTGACACACTAACGCGACTTAAAGCGACACTTGCAGCTTAATGCACTAAAACCAGCGTAATATATGCTGGTTACTATTTTAATAAGCCGCTTTAATAGCGGCTTTTTTATGTACCACTAATTTATAAACAAAAGGGTTCTCATGAGAATTTTAGTTATTATTGCAGCGTTATTTTTAACTGCCTGTAATACCACGCAAGGCATATCAGTATATTCATTTACTAACTCTGAGGTTGAGTCTGTACTGGGTAAGCAATTACCAAAGTTAAGTGAAAAAGTAAGCTTAATGGGTTTGCCGGTTCAGTTTGATGTAAACGACTTAAGTGTAAATATTGGACCTGATAACCGCGATGTTGTTGTGCTTGGTGCCGATTCAAGCGCTGAAATTAATGCATTCGCACTTAAATACCCAGTGCGTTTAAAGCTACAAATTGAAGGCAGCCCATTTTACGACAGTGAGAAAAAAGCGGTATTTTTACGTAATATTAAATTACTTGATTCGAGTGTTGATGCCGGTGGTTTCAAAGGTAATTTAGGTGCACTTGATAGCCAAGCAATGGATGTTATTAATGCTTTTTTAGCGGTTAACCCTGTTTATACATTAAATATGGACGACCCTAAAATGATGCTACTCAGTAAACTTCCACTTGATATGAAAGTGGTTGAAGGTGCAATTAAGCTAGTACCTCGTCTATAAGTAGATCTACCTACTTACAATATACGTATTAATTAGCCTGACTTTCAGGCTAATTAGGTTTTAATATTATGGCGGCTCCTCGTACTGTTCCCACTTCTCGGCTTTCTCGCTTTGCAAAATTAGGCTCACTCGCAACAGGTGTTGCTACCAACATGTTAGTTGATGGCGCTAAGAGCGCGCTAACCGGTAAAGGTTGGGACAATAAAAGCTTACTACTACAACCTAAAAACATTGAAAAACTAGCCACACAGCTATCACATTTACGTGGCGCTGCAATGAAGCTCGGGCAATTACTTTCAATGGATGCCGGTGATTTACTTAGTCCTGAATTGGCTCAGTTACTTGCTTTACTACGCTCAGACGCGAATCCAATGCCTCATAAGCAGCTTGTTGAAGTGTTAAAAGAGCAATGGGGGGATGAGTGGCTAGCGCGTTTTTCTCATATTGAGTTAAGACCTTTTGCAGCGGCTTCTATAGGGCAAGTTCATTTAGCTTATAAAGAAAATGGCGATCAGCTTGCTGTTAAAATTCAATACCCTGGTATTGCAAAAAGTGTAGTAAGTGATGTAGATAACGTTATTTCTTTATTAACGATTTCTCGATTATTGCCAAAAGATCTTAATATTAAACCACTTATTGGTGAGGCTAAGGCACAGTTATTAGCCGAGGCTGATTATAAACGTGAGGCTCAGTACTTAATACGTTATAAAAATGCATTAGCAACTAATCCCCACTTTAAAGTGCCTAACGTATATCCAGAGCACAGCACACAACAAGTGCTAACTATGGAGTATATAAAAGCAGAACCTATTGAGAGCATTACAGAGCTACCTGATAGTCAAAAAAGCTTTGTTGCAGAGCAACTGATTGATTTGTTTTTTAAAGAAATGTTTGAATTTAAATTAATTCAAACCGACCCTAATTTTGCCAATTTTCATTATCAGCTTGATACACAAAAAATTGTTTTATTTGATTTTGGCGCCACCCGAGAAATGTCAACCGAGCTTAGCCGCGCTTATTTAGCTTTATTTAAAGCGGGTAGTGAAAACAACAGAGAAGGTGTACTTAGAGCGGCTTCACACATTGGTTATTTTAAAAATGACTTAGTTGATGAGTATAAAAACAACGTCATTGATTTATTCTTAATGGCGTGCGAGCCACTGAGAGCAGAAGGGGAGTTTGATTTTAAAAATAGCGAACTAGCGCTCAAAATTAAAAATGCAGGGCTTGCTCTTAGTGGGCAATCTCAGCAATGGCATACACCGCCCGTTGATGCGCTATTTATTCACCGAAAACTTGCAGGACTTTACTTAATAGCCGCAAGGCTAGGTGCAAAAATAGATGTAAAAACGCTATTTCAGCACTATTTATAGCGTTTTAATTTACACGTAAGTGCATTTTAAGTAATGAGTGCACTTAATGTATAAAATTGCCATAATGCTCGCGATATTTCGCGAGGTACATTTATGATAAAACAATTTTTAAACGATCCTAAATTATTGCTAAACGCAGTAGGTGAGGGCATATACGGTTTTGACCTGTCGGGTAATGCGGTGTTTGTTAATCCTGCCGCTGAGCGCATGACAGGTTGGCGAGCAGACGAGTTATTAGGTAAAAAAATACACCAATATCATCACCATACTCATGCTGATGGCACACCTTATCCCGCTGATGAATGCCAAATATATTGCACCATGTTTGACGGAAAACGTCGTGAAGTTAAAAATGAAGTTTTTTGGCGTAAAGACGGTAGCTCATTTGCAGTGGAATACACCTCAACACCGGTTTATCAAAATGATGAGTTAATTGGTGCTGTAGCGGTATTTCGCGACATATCACTGCAACAGCAAACACAAAATGCACTGCAAGAGGCACTTGAGCAAGTAAAGCATTTAAGTGAGCAGCTAAAAGATGAAAACAACTACTTAATTGCAGAACTTAACGAAGATTGGCAAGACTCAGGGCTAGTTGGACAAAGTCATATATTTAAAACCATGTTAGATCAAATAAAACTGGTAAGCGAAACCGACAGCACAGTGCTTATACTTGGCGAAAATGGCACGGGTAAAGAATTAGTAGCTCGTAATTTGTATCGACTAAGCAAGCGTAGCGAACAAGCCTTTATAAAAGTAAATTGCGCCGCATTTACCCCAAGTTTGCTAGAGTCGGAATTGTTTGGCCATGAAAAAGGCGCGTTTACAGGTGCAAATGAACGCCGTAAAGGGCGTTTTGAACTTGCTGATAAAGGCACCTTGTTTTTAGATGAAATAGCAGAGCTTCCACTTGAGGCGCAAAGTAAATTACTGAGAGTCCTGCAAGAACAAGAGTTTGAACGTGTGGGTGGCAGCAATACGCTAAAAGTAAATATTAGAGTGATTGCAGCGACTAACCGCGACCTGTGGGAAATGGTACAAAAAGGCACGTTTAGAATTGATTTGTATTATCGGCTTAATGTATTTCCTATAAAAGTACCCGCCCTTAAAGATCGAAAAGAGGATATTCCTTATTTATGCGCTAATTTAATTGCGCAGATAAATAAACGACTGGGTAAACACTTAAAAGGGCTAAGTAAAAAAGCAATTACGCAGCTGCAAGCCTACAATTGGCCAGGCAATATTAGAGAGCTGCAAAATGTACTTGAACGCGAAGCTATTTTATCTAATCAGGCTGTACTACAGCTAAGTCAGCCTTTGCAAGCGGGTGGTGAAGTAGTTATTAACCCTTCACTTACGCTTGATGAGGCCCAAAAGCAGCATATAACCTCTGTTCTCGCGTTATCGCACTGGCAAATATCGGGTGATAAAGGGGCAGCAGTTAAGTTGGGCTTACCTGAGAGTACACTACGCTCAAAAATGCGAAAGTTAGGAATCACTAAAAAATCGTGATATATCGCGAATCGCGTTTAATGTCGCGAATTTTATTTTATTGCGTTGAAATAAACTGTTTAATATCAATGATGTAAATAAAGTTTCAGCTTGGTCTGAAAGTTGCAAATACTTGCTTAATACCCGTCATTATGAAGCAAGTACTATGAAGTTTGATATCAAAGAAGAAGACATGATCATTAAGCCCTATAACACCGAAGGGCCAATTTATATCCGCGAGCAAAAAGGCTTTTTTCAGCGCATACGCCGTAATTTAGGTTGGCTGTTAATGCTAACTTTTATTGCAATACCGTGGATCCAATATAACGGACAACAAGCTGTGCTGCTTGATGTGGCAACGCAAACCTTTACTATTTTTGGTCTAACACTCCTTCCTCAAGATTTTATGATTTTAGCTCTGCTATTTATGGTGGGGGCTTTTGCATTATTTTTTGTAACTAACTGGCTTGGTCGGGTTTGGTGTGGTTATACGTGCCCGCAAACTATATGGATGCTCATGTTTTCGTGGGTAGAGCAACGCATAGAAGGCACTCGAAATCAGCGAATGAAATTAGATAAATCACAGTGGACGCTAAGCACTTGGCGCAAAAAAATAACTAAGCACAGTGCGTGGATTATTATTTCAGTTTTAACTGCGACCTCGTTTATGGCATATTTTATTCCGGCAAAAAGTTTGTATATGGAAATGCTTACGTTTGAATGGTCAGGTATAACGAGCTTTTGGGTGTTTTTATTCGCTTTTTGTACTTATGGCAATGCAGGGTTTTTACGCGAAAAAATGTGCACAATTGCTTGCCCTTATTCTCGTTTTCAGGCTGTTATGTTTGATAAAGATACGTTGCTTGTTACATATGATAACGAGCGAGGTGAAAGCCGAGGGCCACGTAAACGCAAAGCTGATCCAAAAGAGCTTAACTTAGGTGACTGTGTAGACTGTAACTTGTGTGTAGAGGTATGCCCTGCAGGAATAGACATTCGAAATGGATTGCAATATGAATGTATAAACTGTGGCTTATGTATTGATGCCTGCGACGATACCATGGAGAAATTTGGTTACGAAAAAGGCTTAATTAAATACGCGAGTGAAAAACAAATGGAAGGTAAAAAAACCAATCCATTTAGGTTAAAACTAGTAGGGTACGGCGCATTAACGGCTTTGTTAATCATTTCTATGTTTGCATGGATGCTGCAACGTACACCAATAGAAGCCTCAGTACTACGCGATAGGAATGCGCTTTATAGAGTGAACTACGAGGGCCTTGTAGAAAACCCTTATACACTTACTATTATTAATAAAACGCAGCAAGCACTGCATTACAGTATTGCCATAGAGGGTTTACCAGGAGCAACGCTCTCAAGTCCGAGAGCTACGCTTGTAAAGCCTGGGACGATGAAAAGAGTCCCCGTTACTGTAACAGCCGATGGTTACGATATTGAGCGTAAAGTGAGTAAGTTACAATTTATTGTAACAGCGCAAGAAAACGCCAGCATTACGATAACCAAAGATAGTCAGTTTTACAAAAACTAAGATTGATAAAGCAAGGTCAATTATTTTATATCAGTTGGCCTTGCTTACTTTTTAAGTTGTGAGAGATAAACTGTTTAGCGCTATCTAAATCGGTAAATATGCACTCACTAAAATTAACGTTTCTTTTTGCACACTCTAAAATGCGCTTCATTTGATTTATAGCGATAGCTGATGTGAGTACAAACGCGCTACTTAGGCAGTTGTTTGCTTTCATTAAATGGCTAATATCTATCATTTCTTTTTCTGCCTCAGGCGTTGCAGCCAAAACATCAAAAGAATCACTAATATAGGCCCAAGGCTGATTTTTGAGTGACTTTATTTTTTCGCATAGTTCAATTTTAAACGCACGAAGAAGCCCTGAGGTGATGTATCCCGTAAAGTGAGCGATAACAACGTTATTTTCAGTGTAAAGGCTTACCTGTCCATATTTATTTTTAAACCCCAATGTATACTCCTTGAATTTGAGGGAAGGCTAACCTTATACCTTTAAATTCAATAAAACCAGTTTTTTTGGGTTATTTTTTGTTGTTAAGTTGTTAAGTTGTTACTTGTGCATAGTTGTTTTAACGGGTATCGAATTTAATGAATACCCGTATTTGAAGGGGTGATTAATCTTATATAGAGGTTTTAATGTAATTTAGCGCGCTCGTTATAACGGCTACTTGTGCCAAAATACATTCTTCATCGGTGGCAGTTGGGCTATCTGGGTACACTTCGGTAGTGGTTACATAGGGTGCATCAGTAAAGCCCATACATAAACCTAAATCGCGTGCTGCATAGTTAATCACGCCAAATTGCTCTTGAGGTACGCCTATTAGCTGGTTATTTTCATCGCTCGGTGCAATATGAGTTACCTTTGCAACGCTTTCTATAATGACTTTTTGAAACTCCGGCTCAGGCTTTTTGGTATCTGCAACTAAATAAAACCCGTCAGGTATGTTCCAGTTAGTATTTGTAGTGCCTTCACGCGCAGCGAGTGCGGGTCTAAATTCACTGTTATCACTATCTGTTGTTTCGTGTAAATCAATATGAGCGATTAAGTCAGTACCTAATGATTTTACAAACGCCATAATAGCGGCTGATTCTTGAGCTGGGCTTCCCTCGTAAAATGAGCGATTAGGATCAATAGCATCTGGGTTCCAGCGGTTTATAGTCTCATATCCCCAAGGGCTAATGCAGGGTGCAATTATAATATTAAACTGTTCGCAATATTGCATAGCCGATGTCTTAGCAAACCTAAGTGCGCCATGTACGCCACTGGTTTCGTAGCCATGTACACCACCGGTGATTAAAACAGTTGGTTTATTAGCATTAAAGTTAGGCGTTTTTAATATATATAATGGGTAAGTGCCAGCGGTGTAATTAAGCTCGCCGTATTGCTCTATATCTAAGGTGCTCTTAAGGTCATTAATTAGCGTTACGACTTCGTTTTGGTAACTGCGTTTAATGTTTTGGCGTGCTAACCACTGGGCTTTATCGCTGTTATTCCATTTTTGTCCAGGTGTGCCAATAGGGTATGTGCTGTTAGTCATAATAAACCTTTATATCAATTGTTATTAGCTCTCCTATAAATAAGGAGGGCAATTACAATTGGTAGAGTTACTTAATAAAGGCGTAGCTTAACGCTCAGTAAATTAGCGTGCAAATTAAAACGTTAAAGTCATATTTTTTATAGCGCGCGATTGCTGGGATTTAATATAGCTTTGGTTTGCGTATTCACCCGAAATACTACCGAATCGATCGCGTTTAACACTAATTGTTAAATCACACGTTTTACCTTGATCTACTTGCGAGCTGCTAAACATATCTAAACTTTGCAGATCTATTTCAAGGCGCGAAGTGTTAAGCGCAAAAAGCGTTGATTGTAAAAGTGTTTCATTATTATTGTTAGTGCAGCTACTGCTAAGTTCTACTTGGCTAGTACTATTAGGATCAGTGCCATCTAGCTGAACTGTAAGGGGACTATTAATATCAAAATTTTGATTGTTACTCGGGGTTAAAATAATAAAATTTAAAGGCAACTCCACGCTCGAATTAGCATTTATGCCATCATCCCGTTTAAATTTTATATCAAACTGTTGGTTATCGTCAGTGGCATTTATATATGCTTGGTAATCAACGTCTAAAAAGTCGGTATCTTTTGTAAGTACAATAGCAGTGGTATTAACAACAGCTTGTAATGAGTCGCTATCGCTTAAAACAATGTTAGAGCCATTAGCATCGCCTGCATTTAGTTCTGCGTTAACACGCGTGCGGTTACCGTCAGAAACTAGTTCAAAACCTGCCCAGATACCTTGTGTTTTTACTAAATCCGACTCTGTTTCTGACGTGCAAGCGCATAATGCTAAAATTAAAGCCGTTGTGGTAATGCATTTTTTAAGCATGTTAGCTCCTTTAAACCACTTAATTAGGCTGTAAATAATTGTTTAATTGGGAATATACCTAACAATTATATGAAGTGTAAGTTTGTATATGTGCATTGTTACACAACAAGCTATCTATAAATGTTTAAATTTGTTAGTGGTTGTAAATAAAGTATTAACCACTAGGTTTAAAAACTAACTTACCAATTAAATTGTTTACTAAGTAAGCATCGATTTAGCGCTAAATGTATTACAAAAGAGTATGTTACAATTAAGGTAAAGCATATCTTCATATTGAGTATTATGGCGCAGTATATTGCTACTCCAAGTTGGCTAGGCCGTTTTTTTACCCGTATTAAACACGTAGCTATTGAACAAGAGCGCCTTGTTGTGCATTTTAGAGGTGCTCCCGCACGGACATTTTTAATTAAAGACTTTTATAATTACTCAATACTTAAAAACCGTTTATTTAGCGCCAAAATTAATTTGTGCGACAGTAGCAATACATCAATTAGCTTTTTAAACAAATCACAAGCGAACGCTTTAAATACGGCCCTTAACACGCGGTTTTCAACCCTGCTTGAGCAAAAGGTAAATAACGCAAAGATTTCGCTTAAGCGCTATGCTTTAGATGAGTTTTTACGTGATAGTTCCATAAAAACACTTAATAATGATGTGTTTTTGCTTACCAAGCAGTACGCTAAAAGTACAAGTGTGTGGCAACAACACTTATCGCCAAGTAGTATTAAATTTTTAAATATACTAAGCACCACACCCAATACTCACGATGCAATTGCACAGTTGCGCCATAAATATGAAAAAAAACAACTAACTCTTAAAAATGACTTTTTTAATCAAGTAGAGTCAAATCCATTAACAACAGAGCAGCGCTTAGCGGTAATACGCGATAACGATAAAAATTTAGTATTAGCGGCAGCAGGCACAGGTAAAACATCTGTGATGGTAGCAAAGTCTTTAGATTTAATAGCATGCAATATTGCCAAGCCTGAGCAAATTTTGGTGCTGGCCTATAATAAAACAGCAGCAAATGAGATTAAAGAGCGCTTTATTAAACGCGCCACGCATGCAAAATTGCATACCAAAGCACCCACTATTTTAACGTTTCATGCGCTTGGGCTTAAATTACTACAAAGTGCTAAAAAGCCAATCGAATTATCAAAATTTGCAACTGACCCAGTTCAATTAAATAGTTGGTTAACTGGGTGGGTAAGTAAAAAAATACAAACCGAACCACAGTTTTTAAAAGCATTTTTAGATTTACTCCATGAGCCGATTGATATATTTAGCTTTAAAGATAATGCACAGTACGAGCGGTACGTACGCGATAACGAATACCGTAGCCTTGCGGGTCATAAAGTAAAAAGTTATCAGGAAGTGCTTATTTCAAACTGGCTACATTTGAATTGCGTACCGCACAGTTATGAGGTGAATTATCACTTTAGCCAAGGCGCAGAGCTAAGTGGGCAATACCAACCAGACTTTTATATACCTCAATATGATATTTACCTAGAGCACTTTGGCATTGATAGGCAAGGGAATACACGTGCCGATATAGATAAAAAACATTATAACGAGCAAGTTGCATTTAAGCGCAAACTGCATAAACAAAATGGCACCACCTTACTCGAGACCTTTCATTACAACTGGGTAGAAGGAAAGCTAGAGCAAACCCTCGCAAAGCAATTAAAGAAGCATAATGTTGAATTAACACCTTTAAGTAACGACGAAATATTTCATACTTTAAATAACTCAGGGCAGTTACAGCAAGGGATTGATAAGTACATAAAATGTTTACAAGCTATTCGAGTGGAGCAACTAAGTAATAAGCAAATAGAACAGCGCATTAAGCAAAGTGGTATTAAAAATTACCAGCAATATGCAAACTTGTTAGTGCAAATTCATGATGCTTATATAAATGAACTAAACGCGCAAAGTACCATTGATTTTGACGACATGATTATTCAAGCAACAAAGGCGATAGTAAGCGGAGATTTTAATATTCCATGGAGCCACATTTTAGTTGATGAGTTTCAAGATATATCAAGCGCGCGCATGGCTTTCATAAATGCCATATTAAAACATGGTAACGGAATACGCTTTACTGCTGTTGGTGATGACTGGCAAGCAATTTATCGGTTCTCGGGTGGTAATTTAGCGCTTACTACACGCTTTAATGAATTAGTGGGCAGCCACTCTCTTACTATGCTGCAAAAAACATTTAGATATAACAATAGTATTAGTGATGTAGCAGGGCGTTTTGTAATGCAAAACCCTGAGCAATATAAAAAGCAGATCAGCACACATACACAAGTAACCACACCACAAGTTATTTTATTAGACGATTTATACCAAGGTACTAAATCGATAGAAATGAAAGTACAACAGAGCATAAGCACTATTCAAAAAAATGATGCATCAGCGAGCATTGCCATACTTAGTAGATATAGATACATGTTAAATAGCGTGCAGCAACATTTAAAAGATAAAAAGCATACAAACTCTCTTTATTTTTGGACATTGCATAGCGCTAAGGGGCTTGAAGCCGATTACTGTATTATTATTGGTTTTGAACAAGGTAAATTAGGGTTTCCTAGCGATAATCAAAATAATGTGCTGGTGGAGTCGTTATTACCAGAGCAAGATGAATTCACTCACTCAGAGGAAAGGCGTTTGCTTTATGTAGGTATTACGCGTGCTAAACATAAAGCGTATTTAATTGCAGACCCTTATGCATGCTCAGCGTTTGTAAAAGAATTAGTAAATGACAATTATCCCATTCAAATCGCTTCAACGTTGTTTAATAAGTCGCAACTAAAGCAAAGACAGTGTAGTACGTGCAGCGACGGTTTAATTGTGCCAAAAACGGGTCAATATGGTGATTATTATAGTTGTACTAATACGCAAATTTGCGAAACTAAATTACGAGTGTGTAAAAGCTGTAGTGGCCCATCGATTGATAAAAACACGTACTCACAATGTGTGAATACAGAGTGTAAAACGCAGCACCCAATTTGTGAAAAGTGTGGTCGCGAAATGCGTAAACGCAAATCTAAGCACGGTGAGTTTTTAGGGTGCAGTGGTTTCGCTCTTAAAGATGATAACTGTAAAAACACTCGAAAAATGATTGTTTAACGGCTAACAGGTAGGTTTACACCTGTCTATTTTATAGAACTATGTAAATAGAAATTATATTCATTTTATTGATTTTAACAAGTTATCAATGTCTAATAGAAGAATGAGCTTTAACTGTTGTTTATTATGCATTTTTTCAATAGGTTCTTTTTATTAAATGACCATTATTCAGCCCCTGGTCAGGTTGCCAATTGGCGAATAAGTGCACTGCGCATTATTCTATCATTAGTAATGGTGTTATGCTTTGCTGTGGCGTGCCACACGTACACAAGCGCTATTGAATTTAACTTAATTTATATTGTTGTATTAACAAGCAGCTTTCTTGCTACTGCATGTGGTTTACTTATAGCAAGTAAGCGTTTTTATCACTTTAGCGCTCATGCACTTTTAATAGCCATTGTAGCTGCTAGCGTGTCAATGAACTTATTTTTAACAGATCTAGAACTTGCTAAAGTGGGTTCTATGTATATGTATTCCTGCCCGATAATAGCACTTATGCTACTTGGTTATAGAACAGCCCTTGCTTATGGCGTATTAAATATTGCGCCGTTTTATATGATCATCAATAACGTTGATGTCTCGGGTTTAACGGGCATAGCTCAACAACTTCCCGACGCTGACTTATACATTACAGGGCTTATATTTTTATTTTTTAACATTTGTATTCCCCTTGCTGTGGCGCGCACAATTGTGGCTGCTAAGCGTTTAAACAAAACAATGATAAGCGCTAATACACACCTTAAAGATAAAAATGAGCTTTATCGAAGCCTGTTCACCGAATCAAATAAAGCCAAAATTATTGTTGACGAAAATCTTGTCATTACTGATTTTAATCAACATGCTATTGATATGTTTGGTATAAAAAAAGAATTAAAAGAAGGAAGCGTTAATCTTTCTCATTTATTTCCTGCCTTAGTCTTTGACGACTCTAATGCTCAAAATAAAACTGTGAAGTACAAAAAAAGTTATTTTAAAGCCAGTTATCAGCAAATAACAATGAGTACAAACTACCGTGTATACGACTTTTACGATTGCACGCAAGAGCAGCTCATTAAACAAAATTTATCGATGATGGAACAAGAAAATAAACGTTTACGCTTTAGAGACTCGCAAACCAAACTACCTAATAGAGAATGGTTTGAGCTGCAATGCGACAGATTAACAAGCAAATACCAAAAAGGTTTTTATATCGTTGTTGCGCAAAGTGCAAATAGTGAATACTTAAATTTGAAGCTCACTAAAGCCGACTCTCAAGCATTACTTATTAACGCGTACAAGCGTTTAAAAGCGATGCCAGATGGGCCCCTTTTGTGTGCTCATATAGGAGTAGGAAAGCTTGCTTTTATAATTGGGACAAACTCGCAAAGCGAGCTTGAAGATAAGCTATTAATGCAAATAAAAAATACATTAGATAGAACATATAATGTATTTGGCACTAAGTGTCAGCAATCGTTTTTATTTGGTTTTGCAAAGTATCCTGATCATGGAAAAAACAGCACAACAGTACTTAGCAATGCATGCGAAGCACTTAAACTAGCAAATTGTAATATGCCTCTAAGTGGTTATAACGAAAAACAATCACACGCTTTTATCGAAAAATACGAAATTTCAATGTTATTAGATGAAGCGCTTCAACAAGGCGATTTGTCGGTGCACTATCAACCTAAAGTAGATGCAACGGGTCAATGTATAGGGCTTGAAGCCTTAGCGCGTTGGAACAGTCCAATACTGGGTAATGTGTCGCCAGTGGTATTTATTCCTATTGCCGAAGAATACAGAATGGTTAGTCGGCTAACCGACCTGATTATTCAAAAGGTGTGCGCTCAAATTGCCGATTGGACCAAGGCGGGTTTACCGAGTGTGCCGGTGGCAATAAATATATCTCTAATTGATTTTAGCCAAACCGATTTTATGTCAAAACTGGTTAAATACCTTGCCGACTTTAACGTAAAGCCACCTCAAATAGAGTTAGAACTGACTGAAACCTCTCTTGAGGCAAACCAAGCGCATTCGCTAAAGCTTATGCAAACGCTGCAATCGTGGGGTTTTACTATTTCGGTCGATGATTTTGGGGTGGGTTATTCTAATATTGCACGCCTTGCCGATTACCCTATTAACAAGCTCAAGTTAGATCGCTCATTAATAAGCCAAGTAACGAGCTCTACGCGTCAAAAAAGTTTAGTTAAAGCGGTGCACGTTATGTGTGAAGAGCTTGATATTAAGTGTGTAGCCGAAGGAGTAGAAACCCAAGAGCAAGTAGCAATAATGACGCAAATGGGGTGTAAAGAATTTCAGGGCTTTTACTTTGCTAAACCAATGCCAGCCGAAAATTTTGCAGAACATGTTAGTCGCCATGGCTTAGTGTTTAACCCTAAAGAGATGACGGCTCAACTTTAAATGTATTTAGTGGGCACTATATAGAACATATACACCTAAGGTATGTATGTTCTATAAAACTAGCTGGGTTTTATTACCTAATTACAGAGCTGTTGGGCGTTTATGGTTATTTCGCACTGATGAATAGCCTCAGCTCCCCAATGCTGTATATCTGATTGAGCAGTACAGCCTGCATCTTCAATTAAAGCAGTATTGGCATCACATAAGAGTAGCACTGCGTTATCATCTTGTATGTTCACGATAAGCGTGTATTCCCCAAAGGGTGCAAGTTTGCTTAAATCGTTATTAACAGCAGCTTTTAATAACTCATCAGTTGTTGAATAGGGTGTTTCACTAAATTTTAATGTGCCATCAACGGCTGTAGCAATATCTTTTAATTGCGAGGCTAAGTCGGCCATCACTTCTGGATTGTTATTTTTTGAAGTGTAGCAACCGCTAAGTAATACTATGAGGCTTATACAAAGTAAGTGTTTCATTTTATTTGCTCCATACCGTCATCGTGTTGTGTTCATCGTAGCCTGTATCTAGGTTCCAATTTTTAATTGCACTGTAATCAGTATCTAAAAATACGGCATTGGCAATAATGGTTATGTAGTGCTGAATGTTACTAACGGCAAAGTCAAAAATATCGTTGTAGTGCATAGGCTCGTGCGGCGTTTTTAGTTGTTCAATAAAAGTGGGGTCTACTTCGTTTGGGCGAGGATAAAACAAGCCTAAATCAGCAGCAACATGGCGTGCACAGGCAAATAATCGATAGCTTTCTTCAACATTATTTACTACAAGCTGAAAACCGTTATGCCATGAATTAAAGTTAGGAGCGTGTTGTGCAGCGTAGCTTGGGTGAACCGTTAATAAAGCATGTTGCCAAATTTTTGCAATATCGGTATCAAAATTATCGTCTTTGTTAGTACAAGATCCAATATTTTGTTGCACGCGGTCAGCATAACCTAACTCACCTAAATTTAAACGCTGCCAAATAAATGCATCTTGGTTCATTTCGCAGGCACGGTGCGCCGTTTGATTTTGCTCATACGGGCCTACTTTTAATTCAACAACCGGATGCACCGTTATATCCGCAGCAACATGGGCCATATAACCGCATAACCAAGCAAAGCACTTTTCAAATGCTTCACTTTCAAGTGTTTTGCAGTATTCAATCATGGCTTTAAGTAAATCGCCTGTGTGCTCATAGTGCATTAGGTCGGCCCACGCATTTTGGCTAGGCTGCGCTACAGCTAAGTAAGGATAATCGGGGGCTACACAGCCTAGTTCAAGGTATGCTTGGCGTTGGCTTAAAATAAGCTTTGCTTTTTTAGGCATATCCATTTTAGCGAGTGACTTGGTTTGCGTTGCAATATTAACGGCAGTGATGTGCGCAAAAGCACCTGGCATTGTCATATCCTTATGATTTATTAATAAGGGTACAGATTAACATTGAGAGGGGGTTAAATAAAGCCAACTAAATGCAAGTATAGCGGGGTAAACACCTATTAAATTAGCTGCTCAACTAATTGGCCATTCTCGTATAATTTAGCATGTTGACGTTTATGTTCTTCAAATAGGTAAGCTCTTAGTTGCTCTTGACCGCTATGGATTTGCGTTATTTTAGCGGCTATACCTTGTGTGCTTTGCCTTACGGGTTCTATTTCCATCGAAATACTTTGTTTGTTAGGCAAAATAAATTCCATGTGCTGCGATTTATTTAAATGGTTACCTTTTCGGAGGGGTTTTAAAAACATCCCCGTGTTTGATATTGATTCAATTTTAAACCCTTGGCTTTTAATATTTAGCTCACTCCAGCGCCAACTGCGCAGTGTGCCTTGTGTGTCTATTACTTCGGGGGCGTTTAAAATAGGTTTGATTATACCGGCGCTATCAATTTTTAAGTCCAACGGAAACCATAACTGATAGTGTGCAACTTCTGCGAGCAGGGTTAAATTAGCGCTACTAAGTAAGTGAGCAATATTGGCTGGTACTGAACTTTGTAACGTTAAAACGTGACTGTTGTGAGCATGTGACTTTTTATTAGGCTTAAATAACTCAGCAAAAAAATTTATCTCTTCATTAGAAAAGTCCATATTTCACCCCAGTTACATAAAATAATTCACCACCGTAATTTAAACAATGAAATTGGTCAATAAATGCTCCGTTTAAATTTGTTTAGATGATATTTACAAAGACAGAGGGGTAAACTAAACAATGTATTTAAATGCAGTGCTTAACCCTATCGTTTTTCAGAGACTTGAATTATTTAACATTTATAAAAATATATTTAGGCGCAAGTGGCTAGCTGTTAAACTACAGCACATTAGTTTTATTATTTATATTAGAGTTTACATTATGATATGTGCATTTTTACGTGATCAACAGCCGAAGTTACTGGGTATGGTAGTGGCATTGTTCGGTGCCGGTTTTTCGATAAATGCAGTGGCTCAAGAGCAAAGCCAAACTTTAATTTTAGTGGGGTCAGAGCTTACTACCTGTACTAGCGCCAAGCTTAATAATTGCCAAAAAGAGACTGCTATTGATGGTAAGTCACATAATTTATATACACTTAGCAGCTCTCAAATAAAAAACATCGCGCAGCATTGGCCTAATAATAATGTTGAGGCAAAAACGGCTGTATTAAAAACACTTAAAACCATACAAAGTAAATCGTCAAATAGCGTATCAAAAACAGATTTACTCTGGCAGTGGCGCGATATAAATAACCAGCAATTAGAAAGCCTGACTCAGCAAGAGTACAACTTTGTATTTGATATGCTAGAAGTACCGCTACTTAATAAAAACGGTGAGCGTTTAAAAGAGCAAGTAAATACCGATTTTAATAATGAGGTTGCGACTAATAATATTTTACAATTTGTGTCGGGCAGTTTAAAAGTTAATAACGCAAAACCAACCATGCTTGCTATTACGGCTTCGAGCCGCGACCCTTATGAGTCGGCAGATGTAGCGCAGAGTCTTTTAGCACAATCAAATATAAACACTCAATGGTTAGCACTAACGCCAGCACTTGCTAAAGCGATTACGAGTAACTCGTGCGATGAATTACCCGTTCTCAGAAATACATTAATGAATGTGTATAACCGGGAAGCAATTTATCCAGAGTACACAAAGTCCGAATACGCTTTATGCAAAAGTGGCACTAATGCACTTGTATCACTTATTAAAAATAGTACCGGTGTGATGTTTAATAGCGGTAATGCAGCATTAACTCACAAGGTATTATTTGATCAAAACAATAATCCATACCCGTGGACGCAAGCATTGCAAACTCGCCCAGTAATTGTAGGTGAAGGCGCGGGCGCAGCAATCCAAAGTAAAGTGACGGGCATGCTTACAAATACGACAAGCCTTGAGGCACTTCGCAAAAATGAAAATAACACTAATGCTGGTGGACTTGGCAGCTTTAATTTTGGTGTACTAGATACTCAGTTTAGCGAACAAAACCGTACATTTAGGCTCGCAGCGGCGTTAAATAAAAATGAAGTAAAAAAGACTAAAACAGAGATTCAACATGGTTTTGGTATTGACGAAAATACGGCTTTGGTTGTTATTAAATCGCCAGAAGGTAGTTTAATAACCGTAATAGGCAAAAGTGGTGTAGTGCATTTAGCTAACCAAGGTAAAGCACAACCTGAGAGTAAGAGCTATAGCTACTCGTATTGGCCTACAAGCAGTGTAATTGAAATTACCAATAACACGTTTACCTTAAGCGCACGCACAATAGATGAAGCGTTACCCGCTATAAAAATACCTCCACTGCCAGTGCAGCGTTTTGGCTCAATTTTAACAAATTCAAAACTGCGATCACTTACTCAAGCGATGTGCCTAAGCCAAGAGCAAAGTGCGGTAGCTCAACAAGATGAGTTTATAATTAGCCTTACAGCAACGAGTGACACACAGTATCATCGCGTTAATGCAAAAGAGTTTGGTTGTGCGCTAAGCAATTTAGAGTTAGCTATAAAGTCTATTTAGTTACTAACCTGAGCCAAGGGTTTAAGTTTTTGGCTCTTCTCTATAAAATAGCCACCATAATGATCAAGGCCTTACTAAAAGAGTTTTAAAATGAATAATGAAAATGACGTAATTGATACTTTAGCCGAACTAGAAAGCTTTTTAATAGATGTCGAAAACGGTGGTTTTGGACTTAAAGGTGTTGCCGGTGTTGGTATGGCTACTAATAACAAAGATGGCAGCCGTTTTGTTGCTGTGTTTGACGACCAACAAAAGCTACTTTTAGCGCGCGGTATTACAGAAGACGTATTCCAAACAGGGCAAGACATGGTACGTAATGGTGTAGGGCGCAAGCACTAGTACTCTAGTAAAGAAAAGCGCTTAGTGCGCTTTTTTATTTTAATTTCAATAAATTGAAATCAAATGCCTTCATACAGATTCCACAAAGGCCACTTCAAGTTAATAACAATTAAATACAAACCCCTCAAAAACCACAAAACTTGCCAGCTAAACTCTGTTTTATTAAGTGCGCTTAGATAAATAAGATAGTGCTACAGATAAATTGTAGAATCAAAACAGATGAGTTTTGGCTATATTTTGAAGAGAAGTTTAATTTATTGATATAGAGGTAATTAATTGGTCGGTATGGAGAGATTCGAACTCTCGACCCCTGCCACCCCATGATGTGACGCTATATTGAGTTAAGTTATTGTAATTTATAAACTATAAATGAAATTAACTGATTTTATGTACAGTTAATTTTGTAATTTTTATCATTTTTACAATTCAATAAAATCAAGTGGTTAGGGCGCTTGTTACAAATCGAGTATTTAAATTATCAGTAAAACTCAATATAAACAACTCATTAGAAAATCTTAATCAAAAGCCTCACTTTCCTAAGCAGACACTTTATCATTTCAAAATGAATCGATCTAATTTGCACTGTATAAATAGACAGCATTTTATTTTGGTGTGTGTATGTTCGTTATTCCTATTTATATCGAGGCGGGTATTACTGGATTTGAATCGCCGGCTGCTCAGTATAAAGAGCTGGGTTTGACTCTAGATGAGTTACTTATAAAACACCCAGATGCTACATTTATTGAGGTTGCATCTGGGGCGTCTATGCAGGGAGTGGGTATATTTGATGGTGATCTATTAATTGTCGATCGCGCAATTAATGTAAGTACGGGCGACATTGTGGTAGCTACTTACAATGGAAGCTTCGTCTGTAAAATAATCCATAAAGAAAAACGTTTATTGATGTCGGCCTCAGACGAACACTTGCCTGTTTATGTATCATCTCAAGATGATTTTTGTTTAGAAGGAGTGGTAACAAGGAGCATTAGATTACATAAACCGTGTGCTGAGTTTGCATATACCAACTAAAAATTCGGTCAGTGTTACAATATAAATGGTAATACATTGGATACAGTTGTTTATTATAACAGCTCGTATCTGATTTTATGTTTATATGTTTATATGTTTAATAGGTGACCGTTTAAAGTTGTGGTTTCAACTGATGAATACAACGATAAGAAGATATAGAAGAAATATAACCTCTAATGTAGTGGTCAAACTGATGATTTCTCACGCATCAAGAAAAATGAGCGAAGCGAATATACTGGTCTTTTTAGCTTTGCTTTGAGATAAAAGAAGGTTTACTGGTAGTAATATATTAGGTGACATGTTAAAACTATATGAAGTACAAAAGTGAGTGTGGTATCAGCATAACCATGTGAGATTACTGCGCTATAAAACCGGATGGAACCTATGGAAACATTACAACTCGTATTACAATTGCTAGCTTTAATAGGAATATTATTTCTTTATTTTTTCAAGAAAAATTATTTCCCCAAGTACCTCGAAGAAAAAGCGAAAAATACAGCAACCAAAGAAGATATTAAAGAAATAACTTATAAGGTTGAGGAGATCAAGTCTGAAATAGAGACCAGCAAGTATATCAGCACGATGAAATATGAGCTGAAATACTCCGCATGCCTCCGCGCATTAAAACTCTTGGACGCTCACCTTAGTCATCTCATCGAATCCCAAGATGATAAAGGAGAAACAGTTTCACCAGAGAAACAGTACTCGACTATCAGTGAGGCTAGACAGTGTCACAATGAATTATGCTTAACCTGTGAAAGTGCGGAGCTAATTAATTTGTTTATTCTTCTCATGTGCGGCCCAAATAAAGACGAGAAAGAAATAAATAACCTAATTGAGTTAAACAAGCTTCGCAATCTTATTCGCCGGGAGCTAGGTTTTGGTGATGAGATATCGTATGACGTTGACCGAATTTGGTTTTTTAAAATCAACTGCGAGGCTCCATGTTAACAAAATCATGCATGCAATAATCGAGTGAGTACAGCGTTATTAATTTCAGAACTACAAAAAGCCCATTAAATTTGCCAAGTTATGACATGTTAAATAACAAATTAAATTAGTATCCATCTAAACAAAACCCGCTAATTTAGCGGGTTTTTATATGCCGAAATTCTTCTAACACTACATTTAATTTTCTCTAGCTTGTCAGATAATACCCATAGCATGCCTGCTAGGGTGTCTTTATCCATCGCTTCAAAGTGATCTTCAATACATAGCGCGTTAATTGCGGCTTCTGCTTGGTAGATGTTTTTATCTAGTTCGTTTTTAAGTTGTAGCGCTTTGTTGTTTTGCATTTGGTATTTCCTGCTGTTTTCGTTGAGGAAAAGATACAAGCAATTTTGTTCATTAAAAAGTGAAAAGATGTACGTCCTATGGTACAAATTACGTCGTGAAGTTCGTATTTGATTATTGCATATTAAAAAGGACGTAGTAAATGGAGAGAATTACTCCCGAAAACTTAAGAGAATTACGTAAAAAATTAGGTTTATCGAGTCAACAAGCGGCAGGTAGTGTTTATAAGAACCTGCGATTATGGCAAAGGTATGAAGCGCCGGTGACCGCTGGTAGCAGCTTAAACATACCGCCAGCAACACTTGAGTTGTTTTGTTTGAAGCATGGATTACCTTACCCGCCAAATAAGCAAGGTAAATTAGGAAAACTTGTTAGTTTTTATGGTGGCCAAGGAGGTGCTGGGCATACATTGCTTACTATTGATATTAGCACCGCGCTTATGGCAGATGGGTATGAGGTACTTGTTATCTCTGACCATAATGGTTGCGCCATGTTTGGTGAAATGTCTATTAAACATAACTACCCATTCCCCAGAACGATAGAAGTTGAAAGCTCAGATAAAATGAGTTTTACGAATGACTTGGTAAATATACCTTACTCTACTTCTCCTAATGGCTTAAAGCCGATAATAGATAACTATGATTTCGTATTTATCGATATTGGTTTCATGATGGCTGAAAAATATTTTGATGTTTTAGAGCCTGATTTGATAATAGGGCCTGCGAAAATCAATGAAATTAAAGATCGCAACGTAAGAGCTTTTTATAACTTAAGTCATTTAGCTAAAAGCTTTTCAGAGAAAAAAAATGAAAAAACTAAACTCGCGTTATTGATGGTTGCAGTATCAACCCATTATGCATTCAGTCCTGGTTACTACGGTTTGTTTGATGAAAGTGCAGATGATTATGAAGAAGAGAGAGATATTTATTTTAAACAGCAAGAAAAAAACGAATTAGACCAAGAGGAGCTATTGAAATTATTTAATAGTTTATCGGGTAAGCCTAATATGTACTTGATGAATAGCTATACCTCAGATGCTTATGATAGCTATAGAGAAAGATATGCTAAAGGGTATAGTATATTTAACAAAGCGCCTAATTCGTTACCAGCTCATGAACTACGAAGTGTTAAAAATGAAATTTTAAGATTGCTTGGTGTTCCAGAAAGAGCTTATTGATATATAACTACAATTTAAAAGGGATATTTATGTCTAACTCTAATAGTGAAACGCCACCAAAATGGCTCTTGATTGTACTTATAGCTCTTGCTTTTATATGTATCGGTGGCGTTTATTTTTTATGGTTTAAAGGCGTTGGAGTGGGTTTTGGTGGAACTACTGAAACATGGTCTCATTTTGGTGCTTTCTTTGGTGGTGTATTAGGCCCTATTCTCTCGTTCTTCTCATTTTTAGGTATTATTTATACTGTTTATTTACAGTCAAAAAGTAATAAAGAACAAGCAAAAGCAAATGAGCATACGACTGAGGCTATTAAGTCATCTGAGATATTGAGTAAAGAAAATTTAGAAGAACAACGTAAGCAATTTAAAGAACAAATTGAGTATGACAAACAGCAAAGACTTTTAGATTTTTTGACAAAAATATTGGACGAGTTAGAAAGTACAGGAGGAGATGTGTACTCCGATTTTGTTCCAAAAGAAACTAACGCAGCTAGAAAGCTTGGTCCTCATTTCAATTTATATTCTTGGAAACTTCGAAAAACCTGCCCTGTAGTGAAGAGGCTCAGGGATAAATTGAACATAGATAGTGCTAAATTAGTTAATTTACAGCTAGAGGCTGTGATTGCGCAAATTGATGGCTTTATTACTGAGATTGGACGTAGTGGACATCACTTTATTAACCCACATGATATTCCAGAATGTCTATATGTTTTACGAAATACAAAAGCTGCCTTTAATAGAACCTATGAATACTTGAACACAAAGTACAAACTATAAGATAAAATAATAAATAACCTGAAATCTTAAACCCGCTAATTAGCGGGTTTTTGCATTCATCGCTTAAATTTTATGTATCTTTCGGCTTAGTAGCTCACTTGCTATTTAGCTTAGGTTCACAGTCAAATTGGGCACTTGCACCCATTCTATTTGCTTGCCGAATTCGGTGTAGACTTTGGTTGATTTACTATCAGAGTGGCCCATGCGGGTTTGTGGATCCCAGCCTTGGGCTTTTATTAGTCGTGCTGATAGGCCGCGTATCTCGTGGTACGTTGGGCGTTCTTCTGGTTTTAGGTTGCTGTATAGGCCCAGTTGGTCGCGTACGTTTGAAAATTCGCGGCTGATGTTTTTGCTTACTATTTGGGTGATGTGGTTTACCAATGCACTGGTTGGGTTTGAGTTCTTTTTAGGGAGCTTGTGCACGACGTAGGGCGATACGGTGTTGTCGCGGCTGTTGTCGATAATGGCTTTTATTGTGTCGTTGATGGGTATGATCACGTGCGACGCTTCACTTTTATAGGTTTTTTGGCGGTGTATAGCCAGTTCGCCATATATTTTGCCGTATTGATCTGTGAGTGGTTCTTTATACCAAATGCAACCACAGCGCCCTGGCTCTGCTTTTTTTAGTTTGTATTCTATGCGCGATACTTCAAGCACTGCGTGGGTGGTTTGCATGGTTAAGTCCATGGCTGTTTTTAGCCAGAGTGGAGCGGCTGCGCGTATTTTTTCAAATGCGTTTACGTCCAGGGCTTTACGTTTTTTGGCTTCTTTTGGTTTTTTAATTTTAAGCGCTGCAGGGTTGGTCGTCATATGGCCTGTGTCTTTGGCGTAATCGAATACCAGTTCAAGAAAACTTAATTTGCGGTTGTATACGTTGTTACTGGCGCTTTGGTGAAAGTGATCCATGTAGTCGGTTACGTCGCTTAGGGTTATTTCTTCGCCTGGCATTGTGAAGTATGATTTAACGCGCTCGGCGTCGTTTAACCAAGTAGATACAACACTGCTGCCGGGCTTTTTATCGGCGGTCATGCGCTCAATTATTTTATCTACCAAGCTGCTAAAACTGGTTTTTGAGGCGGTGTCGTTGATCAGGTCATCTAGTAATGAGCCGCCGCGTTTTATACGGTTGTACTCGTTGGCAATGATTATTGCTTCGGTACGGTTTTGGCTGATTATTTTACGCTTGCCGTTTACCAGTTTGAGTTGATAGCCGGCGTTTTTATCAAAGTATAAAAACGGCGGCAGGTCTCGGTTTTTGTTAAGTCGTTTTCTTGGTGCCATGTTAGCTATTCGCTGCTAGTTGCAATGCAATTTCTTTTGCTTTTGCATGCGTTCCTGGTTGTTGGTCTTCGTAAATATACACTTGTTGGCCTGGGCCTACCAATTCACCTAGTACATAACCGGTTGCTACCCAGTCGCGAAGTGATTGATAACTTGGTAGTGAGTCGTTATGAAAGTGGTTTTTGGCCCAGCAGCGGGCTTTCATTAATTTAGGCTTTTTCATATGTCACCTTCCTCTCGTTTGGCTGTGTGTTTTTTACTGTATGTCTACGATTATAAAATTGGCGTATGCGGGCCCGTTGTTGGGCTACGCTGTGGCGTTTAAATTTGTGCATAAGTGACTAGCTTTAGTTGTTTAAATACATCGCTTACATATTTAGCCTGGTGTTTAGCATCGTCGAGAGCGTTGTGGGGTTTACCGGTAAATTTATTCGATTTTTTAGGGTCGATTCCTAGTAAGCGCCGGCCAATATCAACAACAGTACGGACGTCGCGGTCGTTACTAAAATGCCAGGCTTTGGTCATTTTGGTTGCGGTGTAGGCGTTTGATAAAATAACGTTGTCGAATGTGGCACCATTACCCCAAATAATACGGTTTTTATAGCCTTCAATTTGGTATAACCAGTCGTTAAGTTCGAGTAGGGCGTCTTTTAATGGCATGGTGTCTTTGTCATTAAAAATAGCGCGGGCTTCGTCGCTTTTTTTCATCCACCATTTAAGGGTTGCGCCGTCTACTGTGCCGTATTTCATAGCATCTTCTATGTCGATGACTTGGTAAAATTCTGCACCAATGTTGCCTGTGATTGGGTTAAAGAATACGGCGCCAATAGAGACGATGACCGCGTTTGAGTGCTGGCCTATGGTTTCTAGGTCGAGCATTACGTCGTTTAGTTCTGTGTTCATGGTGGTTCCTGTTATTCCCATGGGACTAAGCCCAGTTGTTTACGTTTGTCGTTCCACTTTTTAACTAGCTGGCAGGCTTCTTGTTGAAGCTTTTTGTTAGTTAGTAAGCGGCTGATCTCTTTTTGGTCTTTGGCTTTAAAACTGACCAAGGTTTCGAGCGTTGCTTGCTCAAAGCTGTTCATTAGTCGGCACGGTTGTATTTACGGCCGCAATAACAACAATGGGTAGCTATTATAGAAACATCGTTTTTACGCAAATTGCGGGCGTGTCCACCACCTTTTTTTGGTGCTCTAAATTCGATATTTATTTTTGGATTCACTGGTGAAAAATCACCTTCACTTAAAATAAAAACTTGGTTTTGCCAATGCACTTTAATATCAATAGCGCCTTCAGGTATTGCTCCCGATTCAGTTAAATGATTTTTAACGCGTTCTAAATTTTCAGTGAAACAGTTGCATGTATCTTTCATAGTGTTTGCCTTTCAGTTCAGGAATATATGGGTTTTATTCAGTGCTAGTCGTTACTGTTTGCGAGTGCTTCAAGGTCTTTTACGTCTATTTTCCAACCTCTCGCTTTTGCGCGGCGTAGCCAGTTGCCGCAATGTTCTAGGGTGGCTTTGGTTGGGCGCAGGCCACCTTTTGGGGCTTCGACTAGTTCTGCTTCGTCGTCATTGTTTAGCAGTATTAACCCGCCGCGGCCACTTTGGTGTAAGTAGAGTAGGGGCGTTTGTTGTTCGTCGTGCCCTTCAACCATGCCGCCTAGGTGGTATGGGTAGGTTTGCACTATGTCGTTACCACTTCTGTAAATTTGGTTTATTGATGCAACATCTAAGCGGTTTTCAAGTTCAGCTATTTGTGCTTTTAGTTGCTTAGTTAGCTTGCGCTCATCTTGGTAGTAGCGCTTTTGCTGCTCAGCTGCTAGGCGCTGGCTTTCAAGGCGCTCTTTATAGCTTTTAATTTTGTCGCGCAGCTTTTTAGGTGTGCCGGCTATTTCTTTAAAGGCATTGAGCATAATGGTTAAATCTTGATTTTTGGTTAATGCCTGGTCGCGTTCTCGGTTTGCTTGCGCCAGCTTTATTTCGGCATTTTCTGTCTTTTTTAACAATACAGCCGCGCCTTGCTCGTAGTCTTTTACCAAGGTGGTTAGTTTGTCGTTTTGTTCTTGTAGCTGGTCGACTTCGGTGACCATTTGATCAAACTCGGCTACTTCTTGGTTGTATGCACCGACAAGGTTTTCAATTACATCGACGACTGATAAAGGTTGGTTACTCATATTCATTATCCTGGTGTTTAAATAACTTCAGTTCGGCCCACTCGTTGAGTGAGCTGTCAGAAATTACTGGTTAAACTCATTACTCTAGGGCTTGTTCAATAATTAGCAGTGCAATGAGTGCGATTACCCAGAGCATTGCGATTAGGTTTTTCTTTAGTGTTTTCATGCGGCCTGTATTGTTTTTGTTGTGCGGGTGTTTTCAATTAGGCTTAAAAATGCTTTGGTCATGCATAAGTCGCGACGGGCGCTGGCATTTAGTGCGGTAGTCGCTAATACCTGGTTGTTGTGAGTATTTACCAGCATGATTACGCAATATTTGGTGCCTGATTCATAAATGCGCAGCTCTTCGCCATTTAAACGCTGGTTTATAAAGTTGATACGTTGCTTTAGTTGGTTTATTACGAGTGCTGTAAATACGTTTAGCATGGTTGTTCGTCCTTTTATCCTGTTGTGTTGTTGGTTGCTTACGGCAACCACTCGGCTGGGCTAGTTGGGCAAGTGCGCGCCAGCAGGTTGTGAAACTTTTACCCTGAGTTATGCCGCGGTTGGCGGTGGCTCAGGGTATGGGTTATTGGCCGCTTTTAGCTGAGGTATCACTAAATGAAATGGACTTACCTGTTGTGCTTGTTTTAGCTTGTGAAGTAACGGGGTCGTGGCGGCGTTATTTCGGGCTGTTGGGAATAAAAATACTTTGGTCATGGGTATTCTCCTTGTGCCGTTAGGCTTCTAGTAAGTCGTTTTGCAGCTCACGCATGCGGCGTAAGCGGGTGGTGCGAACTGTTCGGGCTACCCGAATAGTTCTAAAACTGCGCTCTAGGTCGTTATTTGCAGTACTTATTAGGCAAAGCAGTATGCATACTGTGTAGCGCAACACGCCTTGCTTGATTGCTTGGTGTACCGTTTGGCGCATGGAATGGGTGTTAAATTTAAAGCTGAGCTCGTTACATGCCTGGCGAACGGTACACAGCTTTACGCCCAGCACGTTGGCTATGCTTTTTTGTGGTAGGCCTTTAGCTACCAGTAACAAAGTACGGGCTTGTTGGGTTGGTAAACGAGAATACGGCTTGGCATTAACGTGCATATCGTCAAGCTGGTATCCGGTTTCTGTGCGAATTGTGTTCATGGTGGCTCAAATAACAAATTGATTTGTTATTTAATTTACTTGTAGCTTTGTTTTTAGTCAACTAAATAAAACAAATAAATTTGTTTTATTTTAAAGTGACTTTAATTTAGGCATAAAAAAACCGCCGTAGCGGTTTAGTTATAAACTGAATTATAAATATAATAGTTAGTGAGATGCTATTTTGTAGACTAACTCTGTAGATGAACTTGACTCAATAATTATTCTATAATTTTTAAATCGTATTTCTTTTGAATCAGCAGGGTATATAAGTTCTTGCTTAAATGCTTGCTTTGCCATATTTTCAAAAGTGTACTCACGGTAGATAAAATGTAGCCCATTAGAGCCTTTGCCTGTAAAAATTAATTCGTGATTTATATATCCACTTTCAGTAAGTGGCGTCACACTTTCAACAACAGTAAATTTAGTTGTATCAGGAGTCATTGTGTACGGAGAGCCACCACCCACGGGAGAGCTCCAATAGCTAGCGCTGGCCATTGTATGATCCCAAAGTCCATTCTTATCAATTCCAAAAGATAAGTGACTGCCAGGTACAGCGATCATCCTATTCCCACTTTCATTGACTCCGACGATTTGAAATTGATCTCCTATATTTGCATGTAAGGCAATTGCGACGTTAGCTAAGCCTCCTGTCAGCTGAAAACTATTTGATGGTGTTACCCTCTTTTTTTCTATGTATGCTTTATACGCTTTCCTTGTCAGAACAGGGTCTCCAACATAGCTAGATGATGTTTCATCTAATTTATAGCTTTTGAAATCTATCGTAGTCACTTTGCCAGATTCAGGTGGAAGAGCTGTCATACTATTGGTACAACCAGATAGCAATATAGTAAGCGCAATTACTTTTAAGTATTTCATAAACCGTATTTCCTTTTGGTTATTAATGATATGTATTTAAAGACGCTTACGGTAACTACCAATTACCACACCACATATTACAGCGTCGGGGAGCATTTCAATTATAGGGTTTGGCCAGTTTGGGTTTAATGCTTTTAAGTATTTTTGAGAGCCATCAATAATTAGCTGCTTAAATGTAGCTTCGGTATTGCCGTTTTGACGCACAACTACACATGAGCCATTGCGGGCTTCAACTTCAGGATCAACAAATATTATTTCACCATTAATAAAATCGGGTGACATAGATTCACCATGAACTTCGAGTGCATAAGTAAGTTTGCTATGCTTTTCAGGACATGGATAAAACTCTTCTACATCGCCTAAGTGAATATCTGTCCAATGACCAGCTTGTATCCAACTAATCAATGGAATACTCGATAGTACTTTATAATTGGGTAATACATTTTCTGGGTCAGCCTCCATTCGACCAATGCCTTTTTCTAACCAATCAGCAGATATATTTAGAACTCTGGCTATAGATGCGGTATTACCTGACTTTTGAGCTTTACCAGAACATAAATATTGAATTGATTGCTGACTAACACCAATTTCACTGGCGAGTTTTGATTGAGCCATCCCTCTTGTTAACAATGCATGTTTCAGACGTTCGCCTAAATTATTCATATCAAACCTAATGAAATTTTAATAATTATAATGTTACAAAATAATTTGTATTGTGTATCCACAAAAATACATGTTGCAAAATAACAAAGCTGTTTGTATTATTTGTGCCTAACAATTATTTATAGAGATGAATTATGAACTCTAACTACCCAGCTTTAGAGAAAGCAATCAAGATCGCTGGTGCGCAAACTAAGTTATCAAAAGCAATTAATAGTTCTCAACAAAATATCTCTTACTGGCTAAGAACAGGCAAAGTTGCACCTGATAAAGTGATTCTTATCGAAAAAGTAACGGGAGTTTCTCGCTATGAACTTCGGCCTGATATTTATCCGCTTGAGGAAAGTAAGCGCGCTGCTTAATTTTGTGGTTTTCATGAGGTTTGTTCCTGTGTTGTTGTGTGGTTAATTTTAGACCAATAACAATAAGGGCATGCAGAGCGTGTGATATATGTTTTTTTATACAGGTGATTTATGGCGGTTAAAAATTTAAAGGTTGAGCTATCGGTTGATAATTCTGAGTTGCAACAAGCGATAGCGGGGTATGAATTAATACTGACAAAATTACCTGAAAATATTTTTGCCGATCCCATCAAGTATTTTCTTGGCTTCCTTTTCCGCTTGGGCTTGAAGCTCTCCGTATGTAGAGGCTGCACCACAGCCGGCACACGTAACTTGGTCGTTAGGTTTCGGTCGAGCTGGATACTCAAAATCTTTGCTGCCACAGGCAGTACAAATTAACTTTAATTTATCTGACATGGTTTTGCTTCCTTTTTTTGGTTTGTTGGTTTGGTTACTGAACATACTAATTTAAGGGAGCGCTTTAATACAACAACACAGGAATAATAACAATGCAGCAAACAAGTTTGCAGGATTTACAAGATGCGTTGCAGTACCTTGACCCTAGTTGCTCACGCGATGAGTGGGTTAAAGTGGGTATGGGTATTAAAAATGAGTTTGGTGATACAGGCTTTGATGCGTTTGATAGTTGGAGCGCTGGCAGTGAGCAATATAAACCGAGCGATATTAAGAGTACATGGCGCAGTATTAAGGCTGGCGGCGGTACGACCATTGCGACTGTTTTTAAAATGGCGAAAGATAATGGTTTTGTTATGAAGCGTGAACCGGTATCGCCGGAAGAGCAAGCCAGACTTAAAAAGGAATTTGCAAAACGTGCTAAAGCGCGCGAAGCGCAACAAGAAAAAGAAGAAGCTGAGCGCCAGCGTTGGCAGGGGGTAATTGCTGATTTTTCCAAATTATTGGTTGAGCAATTTACTAAACCGGTTAACTCTAATAAATATTTGGCTACCAAAAAGGTGGCCAGTTTTGGTTTAAGCAGCTTTAAATGTGCTGTTATTGTGATTTTTAACCCTGACTTTACGACTGAGGCAGTAACGGGGGGTAAAGAGATTAAACAATTTTTTGCTGATTTACCTGATAAGGAAACCCGCGATTTTAGTTTTTTACATTTTAAGCGGGGAGATTTAGTGATGCCGTTAATTGATATTAATAAGGCGCTTTGGAATGTTCAGGTTATTAATGAGCAAGGCACTAAGTTGTTTTTAAAGCATGGCCGTAAGGCTGGACTGTTTCATTTTATTGGTAAGGCGAGCAGCTGCAATATTTTGGCAGTGTGTGAGGGTTATGCTACTGGAGCCAGTATTCATATGGCGACTAATTGGCCGTGCGCTGTGGCACTGGATGCGGGTAATTTAATGGCGGTGGCGACTGAGCTTAAACACAAGCTTACTGATAAAACATTTATATTTTGTGCTGATGATGATGCTAATACCAAGGGCAACCCGGGTGTAACCCTAGCTAATGATGCGGCAGCTGCGGTGGGTGGTTTGGTTGCTATACCAGACTTTGCTGCTGTTGTTGATAAGGCGGCATGATGGCGGGGTGCACTTTAAACGATTGGAATGATTTACATGTTAGTGCAGGGCTTGATGCGGTTAAAACACAGCTACTTAGTGTAGTTAACAAACCGAGTGCTAATGATGGTAAAAAAGAGGGGATACCGGCGCCGAAAAACGCTGACGCGCGACAGCGTTCAGTGGGGGATGAGCAGTGGCAAGCTCATTTCCAAAGAACTAATTCGGGTATGCCTCAAGCGAGTATTAGTAACACTAAGCTGGTGCTTGAAAATGACCCTGCTTTTGAGGGCGTTTTGGGTTACTGCGACTTTAGTTACCGTATTATTAAGCGTAAAAAGCCACCTTTTAAAATGGGTAAACCGGGTGAGTGGACCGATACTGACACTGAGCGTTTACGTATTTACCTTTCTGAAACCTATGGGTTTACGCCAAGAGCAAGTGATGTGATTGGTGCTATTGTTGTTCATTCTGAGGAACATGCTTTTCATCCTGTGAAAGAGTATTTAAATGCTGTTAAGTGGGATGGTACGCCTAGGGTTGCTGCGTGGTTACATACTTATTTAGGTGCTGAAAATACTGATTATACGGCTATGGTTGGAACATTCTTTTTGGTGTCGGCAGTTGCGCGGGTTATGCGGCCACCGGTTAAGGTTGATTCGGTGTTGATTTTGGAAGGTTCGCAGGGGTTGGGTAAATCGACTATGTGCCATAACTTATTTGGTGATTGGTTTACTGATACCCCTATGGCGCTTGGTGAAAAAGATACGTTTCAGCAGATGCAGGGCATGTGGGGTATTGAATTGGCTGAACTTGATTCGTTTAATAAGGCTGAAAATACGAAGGCGAAACAGTTTTTTGGTTCGCAAGTTGATAGGTACCGACCTAGCTATGGGCGTATGGTGCAGGAGTTCCCTAGACAATGTGTGTTTGTGGGTACCACTAACCAAGATAGGTATTTAAAGGACTCAACAGGTAACCGACGATATTGGCCTGTGATGTGTACGAACATATGCCAGGATGCGATTGCCCGTGATAGGGACCAGCTTTGGGCTGAGGCTTTACATTTATTTAATGAGGGTATGCCGTGGTGGCCTACTGATGAGTATAAACATTTGTTTGAAGAGCAGCAGGAAGATAGGTTTGATTCTGATGTATGGGAAGGGCTTATTTATGATTGGTTGCTTAAAAATATGCGTGGGGATTATTCGCTGGCCGATATTATGACTGAGGTACTTGGTATGGATCCTCATGCTATGCGTCCGCCTGAACAAAAGCGTGTTGGCCAGATTATGCATAGGCTTGGATTTACTAAGAAGAAAAAGCGTGTTGATGGTAAACGGCCTGCGTTTTATGTGCCGCCTGAGGGGTTTTGGAATGCTAAATAAGCTTTTTAGTATGACCATGACCAGTAGCGGTGACCGCTGCAAGGTGCGTGGTTGTTGGGTTGGTCATGGTGGTCACGGTGGTCACGGTATTTTTGCGCACACATACGCGCGCGGGTGCGAGCGGGCACGCGTGTTTTGTACTTCTATTTATATGTTTGTTCTTGTGTATGTAAAAACACTATGACCAGTATGACCACTATGACCAATACAGTAATAGCAAGGGTTTCAGCGGTCACGGTAGGTGGTCACAGTAAAAATAAGGGTGACCAAGATGTTTTATTTAGTTTTTTGGCTTTAACGGGGAATGATGATGCAGTTAGTTACGACTATTGATGATTTGCTTAATGAATGGGGTGTTTGGTCTCAGGCTGGCTTAGGGCTTACGCTAAGCTCTGCATCGAACGATGTCATTACCGCGATTGATGATGATATGGGTTTGTTGATAGACCAGGCTGTGGCCATGCTAGGCCAGTATGCGCCAAAGACTAAGAAGGTAGTGATGATGAGCTACCGTTCGCAGCTGAGCACTAGGCAAATAGCTAAAAATTTAGATATTGGTGAAACGAAAGCAAGGCAGTTACTGTTAAGTGGTGCGGCTTGGTTAGAAGGTCATTTAATGGCTAAAGGGGTTTTAATTAAAACTGCAGCATAGTAAATTTTTATGTTGAATTAAGGTATTCGTAGTTTGATACAAAATATTTGCATAAATATGGGTACTGTGTTAGTAATTAATTGTGGTGGCAAATTTTATACATATGTGTACAATTCGCCGCAATTAATGGAGGAGTCATTATGTTTTTCTCACTATCAGGTAATGGTCACTTTAAAAAAGAACAGCTTGAAACTGTTAATATTGATAAAGATGGGATTGTAAGCCTGAATCATCAAAATGATGTTGTTAAAGCTAAAATTAAAGAACAGATCCTTAAATTAAAGCAGTTAAACGACGAGAATAAAAAAGTTAATAAGTAAAAGGATTTTATGGGTGCCTTAGTTTTAGGGGTTGTGTTGATACTAGGGTACTTTTACCAAAGCTATCATCCTCATCGTCGACTTCACTTAGTTAGAAGTGCTGGATATCATATCTACTTTAAAGCTGGCTTATCTGGCTTGGCTTTTGTCTTACTAGCAACTATCACATGGTTAATTATCGATTTTTTTGATCTTCCGTCTAGTTTGGTAGATAGAGTTCAAGATAAACCAGAATTAACGTTTTTAGAGCAGAGCACTTCCTATTGGGAAGTAATTAAAGCTGTTGTTATTTTTCTAATCGCATTTTTATATTGTTCAATAAATATTTTGTTTTGTATCTGGCATTCAAGTAAACAAAATGTTTATAAAGAACTATCAAGAATTGCTAATGATCTTGAAATGCTAATTGTTAACTCGACTATCGAAGTTAAACCGATACGAGTGGAGCTAGATTGTGGGAAGGTATATGTTGGCTTACCCGAAACACCTGATTTTGAGTCTGGCGAGATTAAATATATTACGTTATTGCCACTTTTGAGTGGCTATGTAGATGAAAAAAAGAAAATTGTTTTCAACAACAATTATTACTTACATTATGAAGAGTATTTTGATGATGAGAGCGATGAAGAGTCTGAACATAATAGTATTAATGACTTTTCTATAGTTATACCAGTAGATGAAATAGTAGTTGCAAGCCGCTTTAGCATTGATGCGTTCATTGCGTTTAGGAATGCTAAAGAGTCTGTATTGACTGGCCCACTTAACCCTAATGGGTAATTTATAAAAATAGTTTGCAATTGCGCGCGCAATAACTATACTAATTCAGGTAAGCTTAGCAAAGCTGCATCATAAAGCCCGAGGTTAACACCTTGGGCTTTTTTGTGCCTGCTTTTTGACCCTTACATTCCTGTTGTTGTAACCCGCTTAGGTTTTTGCCTAAGCGGGTTTTTTGCTTTGAGGCCTTAAATGAAAGTTAACAAACTATTAGCTGCTGGTGTTACGGGCGTTATTGCTCTGGCTGGTGTGATGGTTGCTGAATTTGAGGGTGAGGCAAGAACAGGTTATGTGGATCCTGTTGGTGTGGTTACAGCTTGTTTTGGACATACCCAAACGGCTGAGCTTGGAAAAAGCTATACAGAGAACGAATGCTTAAACCTGTTTGCTATGGACTTAGGTGATCATAATGAGCAGTTACTAAGAGCGGTTAAACAGCCGCTTTCTATTGGTGAGCATGCCGCTTATTTGTCGTTTCATTACAACGTGGGTGCTGGGAACTTTCGCAGTAGTACGTTGCTTAAGCATTTAAATAGGGGTGAACGCTTTAAGGCATGTAATGAATTACCCCGTTGGGTTTATGCTGATGGCCATAAGTTAGCTGGCTTAGTTAAGCGCCGAGAGCTGGAGCGACAATTATGTTTGAGTGAGTTAACTAATGCTTAGTTTAAATAAGGTTGTTTTTGTTGGCTTGGCTAGCATGCTGGGTTTTGCAGTAGTTAAGTATGTAGGCCTTGAGTCTGACTTAACTAAGGCGCTTGATGATAATAAGCAACTTAAAGCGTCTGTTCAAAGTTATAAGACTCATGCTGAATACTTAGCTAATAGCCTGGCAGATGCTAATAAACAGAATAAGCAATTACTTAAGGAACGTGACTTACTCGCTAGATTAAGAGCTGATCACCAGCAGCAGCTCACTTCTATTCAAACTCAACTTCAATACTCTACTGCGCAGCTTGATGCGTTAAGGCTTTCATCTGATGAGACAACTAAGAGCTGGGCTAATGATTGCGTGCCTATTGCTGTTATCAGCGTGTTCAAGTACGCAAGAGTTGAAGCCTGTAGTAAAGACGGTGGTTCAGACTAAATATGAGTTTGTGCTGATGCCTGATGAGTTTATACAGCCATGTAATGTTGTGGCTCAGGTCATTGATGATAATGCATCACACAGCCAGTATACGGCTTATTTAGAGTCGGTGATTGGTAAATGTAATGAACAATTATTAAGAGCAAGAAGTTGGAATAATGCGAATAGAGACTAGTGATATAGCTATGCAAAAAGCAGTAAGTGCAACGACTTACAGTGCAAGCTTAGGCACAGCAGCTGGAGGGATTTTAAGCTTGAACGAATGGGCCATATTACTGGGGATTGTATTTGCTGCGTTAACGTTCTTAGTTAACTGGCGGTTTCAGCATAAGCGTAATGAGCGTGAAGATAAAAAGCATGAGGATGATAGAGAGTTCCATCGTGCAAGAATGGAAGCGCTACAACAGAGCGACCAATCACAACTGCTATGCCAGGATAAGTTAAATGGCAAGTAAGCCGGGTTCTTGGTGTAGCAAATGCCGTAAAGTACACAAGGATGAACCTTGTCCTAAGCGTATACCTTTCGGCCGTAAGCGCGCTGGTAATAAACAGTCAGGTCGAGGAGGCCGTGTGTGGCAACGAACAAGAGAGTTTATATTTCATCGTGACAACTTCTTATGCCAAATATGTAAAGCCAAAGGTGTCTTAACTTCAGTTGAGTTACATGGTGCTTATCATGGGGTTTGTGATCACATGATTCCGCTTAGTCAAGGTGGCGATGACCGGATAGATAACCTGCAAACAATTTGTCAGTCTTGTGATAAAGAGAAGACATCAGCTGAATCAAGACACAGCATTGACCGGGGGTAGCTAAAGTTTAGCGCTACCCGCCGAACACCGCCCCCTCAATTAGATTTTTATGCGGGGCAGAAATGAAATGAAAAAACCCACTTATAGAGATTATTTGGTTAATTATGGCAGGTAGATACCCAGCAGTCGCAGAGGACGTAACTAATAAAGTTGTTAAGTTCCCTAATGCTGCTGAAAACAAGGAAATTAGTGATAAAGACGCGAAGAAGATCGCGATCAAATCGCGTCCGCGTGGTATGTCAAAGGCTGAGCAGCAGGTATGGAATAACGATATGCCTGAATATGTAAAGATTAATCGCTTCAAGCCTCACTATGTTCGATTTTTTAAAGAGTACTGCATTGTAATTGCGCGCATGGAAGCGGCTCTTGCTTACTTAGAAGAGCACGATTGGAAATATACAACGGAAGGTCGTAACGGTATTCAACATAAAACTAGGCCAGAGGCCAGCCAGTACAATGATGATTGGCGCAAACTAAATAGCTTGATAAATCAAATTGGCGGCAGCCCTGCGACAGACCAACGATTTAATAATTTACAGCCTGGCTTATTTGATGATGTGTATTAAGTGAGTTTGATAAATGCAAAACCGTAGTGATTACCCAACATTTCATCGTGATCATTTAGCTGACATTGAACAATATGCATCAGACGTACTCAGTGGTAAGCGCCCAGCTAATAAATATGAAATTCTAGCTGTTGAGCGTGAAAGCCATGACTTAGCAAGAGCGGCTAGTAAAGACTTTCCGTATTACTTTGACCCGGAATCAGCACTTAAAGTTATTTGGTTTTTAGAAACTTTTAGCCACGTAAAAGGAAAATGGGCCAGAGCAAAAGGCCAAGAGGGGTTGCTTAGCCTAAGTGGTTGGCAAAAATGGATTACAGCGCAAGTATATGGGTGGAAACATGTAACCACTCACCGCCGCCGTTTTCGGACCGCGTTTACTTTGGTACCGCGAAAAAATGGTAAATCTACATGGGTTGCACCTATTGGTTTATACATGCTGGCTAATGATGGCGAGCCAGGTGCCGAAGTTTACTGTGGTGCTACTACACAAAAACAAGCCAACGAAGTATTTCAGCCAGCTAAAAAAATGGCATTAAAACAACCCGTATTCAGACGCCGTTTTAATATTGAATTGTTTGCTCAGCAAATAGAAAAAACAAACGATGGCGGCAAGTTTGAACGCTTAATTGGTAATCCGGGTGATGGTGGCTCGCCTAGTTGTTATTTATGTGACGAATACCACGAACATGACGATGACGACCAACGCGATACGATGATCACCGGCATGGGCGCACGAGAACAACCACTTGAATGGATAATATCGACAGCTGGTTCTAACTGGTTTGGACCATGTGGACAATACCAAAAAGAATGCCAAGAAATACTTGAAGGTACCCGTACCGACGAAACTGTTTTTGCCATGATCTACACCATTGATAAAGATGACGACTGGCAAAGCGAAGAAGCACTGCGCAAAGCGAACCCTAACTTTGGCATATCGGTTGAAGAAGAGTTTCTACTAAACCAGCTTTCAAAAGCTAGGCAGTCAGCCCGCAAGCAAAACGCATTTAAAACTAAACACCTAAATTTATGGGTGGGTGCACGCGAGTCCTGGCTAAATATTGAAGATTGGTTAGCTGCCGGTGATTTAACGCTAGATATAGAGCAATTCACAGGTGAAGAATGCACAAAAGGCGTCGACCTTTCTGAGTCAGACGACTTAACCGCCGATGTAACCTGCTTCACACGGCCAGTAAACGGTAAATTACACTATTACTTTTTTGCTAAAACCTACGTAACAGAAGCAAAGGCTAACGAAATAGACATATACCGAGACTGGGTTAACCAAGGGCACTTAATTGAATGTGAAGGTACCAGCATAGATTACGACGAAGTAGAACGCGCTATCGAAACCGATAACGAAAACTACCAAGTAACCGGCTTATTTTACGACCCAGCAGGTGCAGCACCAATAGCACAGCGGGTACAAAACAGCACTGGTATAGAGCCCATTAAAGTATCGCAAAATTACACCAACTTTTCGCCAGCCATGCGCGAGTTTGAAAACTTACTCAGGCAAGGCCGTATACACCACAATGGTGATCCAGTTCTTACTTGGTGCCTTGGCAATGTCATAGCCAAAGAAACCATGGACGGTAAATATATCCGCCCAGTAAAAGAACATAAAGACAACAAAATTGATACCGCAGTCGCTAAATTACTGGCCTTCATAGGTTCATGGCAACCTGAAGAAGACGACGGTTCTAACCAAGAGTTTTTGGAATTCTAATGTTTAAAATCCCGTTTTTAAGTCGTAACAGCAGCAAAAGTGCACCTGCAGTTAACAATACTGCAGAGCAAAACACAGCAATGCAGGATATAAATAGTTTATCTGACCTGTTTGGCGTTATGCCCTCACTTGCAGGCCCCGCGGTTACGCCTAAAACATCAATGAAAGTGTCGATAGTATTTGCCTGTGTGCGCTTAATTGCCGGCGCAATAGCACAGATGCCCGTACATATTTTTGAACGCAGTGATAACGGCGATAAAAAACGCCTTGCTAACCACAATTTAGCCAGCCTTTTTAACCTACAGCCCACAGCAGTATGGAGCGCCGCTGCTTTTTGGGAGTACATAGTGGCCAGCATGCTGTTGCATGGCGATGGTTACGCGGTGTTATTACGCGATCGCAACGGCGACATAGAAGAAGTTTTACCCATTAGTCCCGTAGGCATGAACGTAGTAAATAACAACGGCCGGCTAAATTACTTTTTTACACTAGATGGCATCGCCCGCGGCTTTGACCAAGACGATATACTGCACTTTCCTGGCTTTGGCTTTAACGGCCTTAAATCAATGTCGGTTATTCAGTGGGGCGCGTTTAATAGTATTGGTTTAGAGCTTGCCATGGAGCAACACAGCGGCGAGTTCTTTAAATCAGGCTCAACGCAACGTGTAGCCGTGGTAAAGCAAGGTAAGTGGGACGAAACACAAAAAGACTCATTCAGAAACGCATGGGTTAAAGCCTACGGCGGCATTGAAAACTCAAAATTCCCACTCGTGCTTGATAACAGTACCGATGTAAAACAGCTTAGCGTATCAGCAAAAGATTCACAGCTGCTTGAATCGCGTGAATTTCAAATTACCGACATAGCCCGTGCATTTGGCCTACCAAGTTTCATGGTAAACCAAGAGCAAAAATCAACATCGTGGGGCTCAGGTATTGGCGAAATCGGTTTATCGTTCTTGCGTTTTACGCTTGGCCCACACCTAAACCGCTTTGAGCAAGAGATAAACCGCAAACTGTTTTTAAACAAACCCATGTTTGCCGAGTTTATAGCGGCAAATTTAATGCGCTTAACGCTTAAAGACAGAAACGAAGCATACCGCCAAGCCATTGGCGGCTCGCNNCAGGGGCCCGGTTGGATGAGCATAGACGAAGTGCGTAAGCTCGAAAACCTCCCCGAAATGGGTGGTCGCTACGCATTGCCATACGACCCTATTGCCAATAATCAACAAATGGAAAACGAATCATGAATAACAGCCGCAAACTAATGCAGTTAGTTAAAAATAACTGCCAAAACCGTGACCAAGTTGGTTATCAAGTAAAGCAGCAATCACCACTGGCCAATGCAGGCGAAAGCCGCCCCGCATTTTTAATTTACGATGTAATCGATCCATGGTGGGGCGTATCTGCCGAAATGATAAAACGCGACTTGCTTAGCATTACTGATGCAACCGACATCGATGTGTATATTAATAGCCCAGGCGGTGACGTATTTGAAGCCACCGCCATTTACTCAAGCTTAAAAGCGCACCCAGCAAAAATTCATATTCACATCGATGGCATCGCAGCCAGTGCCGCAACACGCATTGCCTTAGCCGGCGATACTATCGAAATTGCTGATTCAGGCTTTTACATGATCCACTATGCCTGGACACTAGCACTGGGTAACGCACAAGAAATACGCGACACCGCCGACATGCTTGATAAAGTCGACAACACCATAGTAAACGACTACGAAAAGCGCACCGAAGCAGGCGAAGCACAAGTACGCACCTGGATGAAAAACGAAACCTGGTTCACCGCACAAGAAGCCCTAGAACATGGCTTTGTAGACAGCATTATGCAAGATACACCAAGCGAGCAAACCACCAATAAAGCGTGGGACTTAACGTCTTATCAAAACGCACCAAAACCACAACCACCGCAAGATAAATTTGTGCAGCGTGAACGGCTAGAACGATTTGCCAACATGCTGCTAACTACTGGCTAGCTCCGCTGGCAACACTATTTAAAGCACCTTAGGGTGCTTTTTTGTACTTAAAATTGAGGAAATTAAATTATGTCTATCCAACAAAAGCGTGAGCAGCGAAAAGAGTTAGCTGTAACCCTAAACCAGTTAGTAACGGATCACCCAAAAGACGAAGCGTGGGGCGATGACAAGCAAAAAAAATACGACGACCTCGTTAATAAAATCGATGCACTTGATGGTGACCTAGACCGCCAACAAAAAGTACTCGACTTACAAGCAAAGTCAAAGCAAACCATTCAAGACCGTGCCGATAAAAACGGTATCTCTGCTGATGAAGCTGAGCATCAAATTCACCAAGAAAAAGCCGCTTATGCATCCTGGTTGCGCGGTGGCATGTCAGCACTTAATGAAGAGCAACGCAGTGCAGTACAAGCACGTATCGACAGCCCTAAAAACGCTATGAGTACAGGCCAAGGCTCAGAAGGCGGTTATTTAACCGCTGACGAAATCGCACCCGGTATTTCACAAGCGCTTAAAGCGTACGGCGGTATGCGTGAGCTGGCAACCGTAGTGCCCACAGCAACCGGCTCTACTATTCCATGGCCTACTGCTAATGCAACGGCTGAGCAAGGTGAATGGTTAGCCGAAAATACAGAAGCTGGTGATGAAGACACCACCTTTGGTGTACGTAACATCGATACACACATGGTCAGCTCTAAAGTTATTGCGGTGCCGTTCCAACTACTGCAAGACACGCAATTCGACCTAGAAAGCTATATAAATGAGCAAATAGGCATGCGTATTGGCCGCACCTCAGAAGATGCGTTTATAAATGGGTCAGGCACCTCAATGCCGCACGGTATTTTAGCCGACACCACGGCAGGTAAAGTAGGGGGCTCAGGGCAAACATCTATTATCACTTTAGAAGATTTAATTGACCTAGAGCACAGCGTTGATCCGGCTTACCGTCGTAGTGCGCAATGTGGCTTTATGATGAACGACTCCACAATCAAAGTCGTTAAAAAGCTTAAAGATACACAAGGCCGCCCACTTTGGTTACCCGGTATGGAAGCCTCAGAGCCTAACACTATTTTAGGTAAACCGTACGCCACTAACCAACATATACCCACCATGGCGGCTAACGCTAAGTCGGTTTTATTTGGTGATTTTTCTAAATACATTGTGCGCGATGTATCGCAAATGTTGTTCTTCCGCTTCACTGACAGCGCATACAGTCGCAAGGGCCAAGTTGGTTTCTTAGCGTTTATGCGTACCGGTGGCCGCTGCATTGATGTGGGTGGTGCTGTTAAGTACTACCAAAATGCAGCCGCTTAATTGATGCTCCTCTAGCCCCTTAACCGGGGCTTTTTTATTTAAGGAATATAACCATGGTAGCTAAAAAACTAATCACCGCACGTGTACTTGTTGCATGTGTCATTGCAGATCACCATTTTGAGCCAAATGCACTCGTAAAAGGCGATGCAGAATTACTAAAACCGTTAATAGACGTCGGCGAACTAGCCTATGACAAAGCCGCTATTGATTACTGTAGTAAAGAGCTAGAAGTTGACACTGTTGATCTTAATGGCATCGATGAAGCCGCTGATAGCAACCCTGACGACACCGATAGCAAAGAGTAAACAGAATGAAAATGCTCCGAAAGTTAATACAAGCGCCAAGTATAGAGCCAATCACTGTAGAAGAATTGGCAGCACATACCAATGCTGATGATGATCACCATGATTATTTGCAAAGCTTGGTGCCCAGAGCGCGTAAACGGTTTGAACAACGTAGTGGCCGGTTATTAGTAGAACAAACATGGCAATTTGCATTGCCAAAGTTTTGCAACGAAATACACCTGCCTTTTGCGCCGCTTCGGAGCATTAATTCAATTAAATATATTAATAACTTGGGGCAGTTTGTCACACTCGATTCAAGCGACTACCGAGTTATTGAGCATGGTTTAACTGCCACAATCACCCCTAAATTAGGCGGTCGGTGGCCAGCAGTGGGGTTTAAAATAGCCGATGCGGTACAAATTGAATGCGTATTTGGTCATGGTACCCTCACAAATGAGGGTACCAGCATAGATAACGAAACACTCATAGACCAGGATAAGTACGACCTAGCAAAACAAGCCATTTTGGTATTAATTGCCGACTGGTTTCGTAACCGCGAAGACACCGCACCGGTGCAGCTTTACGATATGCCTAATGCCTTTAAAGCCATTGCAGATGAACTCGCGGTTGAACTGTTATGAAATCGCTCCCAGCAGCTAAATACAATTGCAAAGCCAGCTTTGGCACGGGCATAAAATCAAATGATGGCTACAACACCACTAGCCATCAGCATGCGTTTTATAAGTGGGTAAATATACAAACCGGTGCAGCGAAAGAACTCGAGCAAAGCGGCCAGTTAATGGGCGAAATCACCCATACAATTACCTGCCGTTACAGCAATAAAATAATCGCAACTCACCAAATTAGTTATAAACAACGGCTATTTGAAATCATTGGTACACCCGTAAATCAAGACTTTGCCAATGTACAAACCATTATTGCCGTTAAGGAGCTCACCCATGCTTAATACAGGTATCGATATATCGGGCCTTAAAGAAATGGAAAAAGCGTTGCTTGAAATAGGCAAAGAAATCGGCGCTAAAAAGGCCAGCGGTTTAATGACCAGTGCAATAAGAGATGGCGCTATTAAATATCAACAAGGCATGCAGCGCAATGCACCAGAGTCAAACGTAGCCCGCGTGGTTAAAACCAATCAAGGCCAAAAAGTTGAAATCCGCCCAGGCTTTTTAAAATCACGCATTAAAGTTAAAGCCAGTACTAATCGCCAAGGTAAAGAAACACGTCGCTTTGGTAAAGGGGTTGTATCGCTAGTGCGTGTGGGCGTATTTAAAGTGCCTTACATAGTGCAAGTTGAATATGGCACAAACACGCAAAAGGCTAATCCATTTATTCGTCAAGCCTTTAAAAAACGCACCAATCAAGCGGTGGTAGTTATTAACCGTGGCTTAGCTAAACGCATCAATTTAGCGCAGCGCCGCATTGCCAAAAAGAACAAACCAGCATGATAGAAAACAGCATACGTACCAAGGCACTCGCATCATCTGCATTAACGGCTTTAATTGGCAATAATCTGCATTTTACTACCGCTCATAACTCAGACGATAACTATGTTTTGCTCAGTGTGATCACCGACGAAACGCCTATTGAAATACACATGGAAGATAACCAAAGCGAAGCACTCATTCAATTTGATTGTTATAGCAAAACGCCAGCAACCGCTAAAGCCATAGCCAAAGAGCTTGCCACCATTTTTAACAAACAAGGCTTTGTTGATGGTGTTGTAAATGTGCAGTTTGCGCTAAAGCAAAACCGTATCCCCGACTTTGACACCGGCTCGCATTTATACCGCGAGTCATACGAATACATTTTTAAGTATCACACCATAAATAACGAGGTTTAACATGCCAGAACCAACACCAGTAACTACCGCAGCCGCTGATACGGTTGACTCTCATAAATCCACACTACAGTTTTGTACTACGGGTATCGGTGAGGTTGATGCACTGCTACCAGGGCTCGACATTATCCCACAAATTAACTCGGGCAAAGTGTACGAAGACGACACTGACATAGCAGCGGCTAACCGTTCTTACAGCGAAAAGTGCCTCCCCGAAGATCAAGATTGGGAGCTCACATTTCGCCATAAACCTGCTAACACAGAGCAAAAAGCCTTTTGCGATATGGTAAAAGCAGGTACACCCATTGCAATAAAAGTGACGCGTGCCAGTGGCGAAGTGCAAGACGCAGTGTATTTACCACACGACTATTTTAGTGGTGAATCGGGTAAAGACTCAGGTAAGCAAATGTTTGCCTGTATTGGCAAGCTGCAACAAGTGGTATTTTCAACGTTAGCGGTGGGAGTGTAAATGATTACTGCAGCACAAATAATGGCGGGAAAGCTACCTACTTCCTCCCGCGAATTTGATATTGAAGGCGTAGGTAAAATAGTTTTGCACCGTCTTCCCGCCATCGATGAAGTAAAAGCCAGAGAGCTGTTTACCGACAAAGATGCCGACCCCAAAAAGCTTGAAAAAATGGCGCAGCGCAATACCTATTATATGCTGCATGGCAAATTTGACGATAAAGAAGCCGCCAAACTGCCTAGTTTAATCGATATGCAACAGCTAGGTATGATCCACACCACAGGGTTGTTTTTCACCAACCTCGCTCAAGAAAACCTTGAGGCGATTGAAAAAAACTAAAACAGCAACCTGAGTTACAAGCGCTCTGCAATTTAGCAGATAACTTGGGTTGCTCACTCTACGATCTGCATAAACGCTTATCTGCTGATGAACTGGAACTGCGCTTAGTCCATCAAGGCTTAAAAATGGGCCTGACATTCGACAGAAGCGAACAACGAAAAATTGAATACGAGCAAAAACGCCGTGAAACCGAAGCGTTTTTAAATACCTGTCCTTGGCGTAAACAAAAGAGAAATTAACACATGGCATCAATTGCAACGCTCACTATCGATTTAATCGGTAAAAGTGGGAAGCTGACTGCTGAGCTCAATAAAGCCAATAAACAAACCGCATCATGGGCTGATAAAACCCGCAAAATGGTGGGAGGGAGCGCTAAAGTAATGGCGGGGTTTGGTGTTACAGGCGTCGCCGCTTTTGCTTCTATTTATGCAAAAAATGCTGAGTTTATTGATCAACAAGCAAAAACAGCTGACCGTCTAGGTATAACCACGCAAGCGCTTGGCGGGTTGCAACATGCTGCTAATTTATATGGCGCCTCAAACGAAGAGCTAAATAAATCACTGCAAACCATGCAAAAAAACTTAGGCCAAGTGGGGCAAACTGGCACCGGTGAGGCTAAATACGCTCTTGATGGTTTAGGCTTATCGGTTCAAGAATTACAAGGCCTCGCGCCTGAAGAGCAATTTAAACTCATTGCCGACAAACTTAAAGGCGTTGAAGACCAAAGCCAAAAGGTGTACCTAGCACAAAGCTTAATGGGTAAATCGGGCGCTAAGATGATCAACGTCATGGACGCCGGCGCTGATGGCATAACCGCCATGATGGCAGAAGCCGACGCGCTGGGCATGACCTTCGATCGCATTGATGCCGCCAAGGTCGAAATGGCAAACGATGCATTCGATAAAGCGCAAAAAACCACCCACAGTTTTGGCCAAACACTGGCAATAGAAACAGCGCCGATCATTGGCGCGCTATCTGACATGTTTGTTGAGTCAGCAAAAGAAGCCGGCGGCTTTGGCAAATTTGCGCAACAAGCAATTACACAGGTTGCAAGTGGTGTTGGTGTTATGGCTGATGGCATACAAGGTATAAATGTGCTCTTTAAAGGCGCTAAAGTTGTTGCTATGGGCTTTTCTTGGGCACTTTGGGAGGGGTTAGCATTTGTAGTAAATAAAGGAATTGTGCCATTTGCTAATAGTGTTACCAACGGCCTTTTATATCCAATTCGTAAAGTGCTAGAGCTTTCACAACATATCCCTGGTATTGGCGATTATGCAAAGTCGGCATTAGCTCAATTGAATCAGTTGGGTAAAGCAGAGGGATTTAAAACACTCGATAGCATTGGCTCCCAAGCTTTAAAAAATTTAGCGCAAGCACAAGACGACTTTCACAACGCAGCCATGGAGCCAATGCCCTCAGAGAAAATAAATACATGGATTAGCGATGCACAAAAAAAATTCCAAGCCGCAGCAGAAAAACAAGTTGATAACGCTAAAAAGCCAGGACTAAGTGATTTACTGCTAAAAGATGATCCTGAGGTCGTTGATGAAAAGTCGCAAAAGTTAATAGATGCGGCCCGTAATCAATACCAACAAATATTTGATGCCCAGCTACAGCAAGATGGCAAAGAAGTAGAGCTCGAAAACCGTCGTTTTGAACGTAAGCAACAAGAAATGGAACGCGAATTTCAGTTACTGCGTGATAAAAACCTCATCACTGCTGAAATAGAGGCCGAGTACACCACCGCAAAAGAGCAAGCACTAGCACAACATGAGCAAAATATAAGCCTGATTAAGCAAGAGCAGCTAGAAGCCAGAAAAGAGGCAGAACGCTTACATCAAGAGCAATTAGCAGAGCAGAATAATGGCTTTTGGACTAATTACATGGAGTCTATTAGAACCACTGCAGAAAACACCGACCAACTATGGGCAGATACACTCACTAATTTTAGTCAAACCATGTCGAGCAACATTACTCAGGCTATTACCGATTGGCAGGGCTTTGGTAATTTAGTGAAAAACATAGCATCTAGCTTTTCAAAGGCCGTTATTCAATCGCTTGTTGAAATTGGCACGCAACGTTTGGTGTTATGGGCCTTAGAAGCGACGTTAGGCAAGGCCTCTGGCGTTAGTTACTTAACTCAAGTAACAGGGCAAGCACAAGCGGGTGCCCACCTTGCTGCTATTAATGCCTTTGCTTCTACAGCAGCCATACCTATTATTGGCCCAGCCCTAGCGCCGGGCGCAGCATTGGCTGCTGAAGCAGTAACGCAACCATTAGCTGCAGCAGCAACAGCAGCAGCCGCAGGAACCTTAGCTTCATTTGATGGCGGTGGGTACACATGGGATGGCCCACGCAGCGGCGGCCTTGATGGAAAAGGCGGCCAGTTGGCCATGCTGCATCCCCAAGAAACCGTTGTTGATCACACTAAAGGCCAAAGCCTAGGCTCAAATGTCACTGTAAACGTGATTGAAGATGCATCCCGTGCAGGTTCACAAAGCCGTAGTGGTTTAAATGGTGAAGACGTCATAAACATATTTGTAAGTAATATCCGCCAAGGTGGCGATGCATCCTCTGCACTTGAAAGTACCTATAGCTTACAACGCCAAGGGATATAAACGTGTTAGTAAAATACCCGAAAGATTTAAAACTGCCACTCGTTTCAAGCCATCGTTTATCGCAAAACTCAAACTTATTACGTACAGACATGGCAAGCGGCCGCGCAAGGCAGCGCAAACGTTTTCAGTCAGTACCCAGCACCATGAGCGCAACGTGGAAGCTAAATCCGTATCAAGCACAGCTACTTGAAGGCTTTGTAACGCACGGCGTTAACGATGCGGCGAACTGGTTTTTAATGCCAGTTCTCACCCCACAAGGACTGATAGAACATGAAGTGCGTTTTATTAAAAGCCCCTTAGAGTCATGTACCTACAACGGAGGCTTTTGGAACTACAGTGCCAATATTGAGATAAAAAAACGACAAGTTGTGAGTGAAGAAGCAACGGTAAATCAGTTGCTTGCCCCAAACACGGCTGAACAATTTATTAACGGCGTTGCAAACGCTTTAGACATTTACCAGGAATAATCATATGAGTAATTTTTTTAGTTTAGTGACAGAGCTTGAAACGTTATTAGGGCAGTTGAATACAATTTTAGCGGGAGCTGATGATGAAACTGTAGAAGTGAATGGTGTCAGTAAGGATAGTATTTCAAAAGCAATAAAAGATAACTTTGCTTTTATTCAGGCAATGGTTCAAGGACGCCTTACTTATGAAACAAAAGCTGCGTTAGATACTGCTGGCGCACCACCTAACGGAGAGTTAGCAGAAGTTTGGAATGACTCAATTCCTATAAACAACGGCCTGTATGGATGGGGGGGATCTGCTTGGGTTAAAAGTGAATTTAACAGTGCCTCAATAACGTTTGATAAACAGGATAATTCTAATTCGGTAACTCCAAACGCCATTTGGCGATTTGTAAAAGATGAACTTTTAAAAGTAGATTCAAAAAACCTTGTAAATAAAGAAGAAATTCGTGCTGGACGTTATTATAGCCCAGCAAGTAATCGAATTAATGGCTCTCCGCAATACCGTATTAGTGGGTTTGTGCCTGTTGAAGAGGGTAAAACGTATATTCAATCTGGTGGCAACGGCATTGGCGCGGGTGGTTATTTCTCAGCCCCCGCTGATGATTCAGCAATCTCAGATATACTGAGCAACCCATTCACCGTTCCAACAGGTCAAGGCATTAAATTTGTAGCAATAAATATTACAAGTGATGGTGATGCTAATTTTGATAATACATTTCAAATCGAAGAGGGATCAACTGCAACTGAATATTCAGAATACAGCCGTAATATACCTCTAAGTATTCTGGAAGACTCTAATCAGTTAGTGAAGTTTGATTTTGTAGAAAAATTTATCAAGTCTTTGTCATTAAACTTATTTGATAGAAACGCCATTCAATGGAGCAAACGCTTTTCTCCCGGAGGAAATAAGCTACAACCTTTAGACACAACAAAGTTGGTTGCAACTGGTTTTATACCTGTTGAAGAGGGAAAAACTTATGCCATCGGCGGCCAAGCATATAATGCTAAATATTTAATAGATTCAAAGGTTGGCTTTTTTGTATCAAGTAGTAGCATAACTGCAATTAATGATTTATCTGATTTTAAATTAACAGAAACAGATGACCAAAATTACGTGTTCACTGTACCAATTGGATTCAATGCTAAGTTTGTAATTTTAAACTTAATTGCAACAGATGATTTTCCCTATAGCGAAATCAAAGGTAACATCCAAATCAACGAAGGAAAAACACCTTTAAATTACACAGAATACAAAGAAGTAAATACACTTAAGCCAGAATCCCTGCCACCATTAAGCTTATTTTCAGATGGCCAATTTATTTTCGAAGTTGGTAGCCATAACTTAATTAATCCGACACTTATTGATTATGAATACCGTTATTCTACAGGCGAAAAAAGCTTTAAAATTGATGTTTTAGGTATTGCTTGTACAGCAGCAATACCGGTAAGAGAGGGAGAATGGTATGTGGCTTCTGGTGACGCAATATATGGTCAAGGTGGTTACTTATTAGGCGAAGAAAGAATAACCTCGAATATCATTGATAATATCACATTTGTAACACCTGTATCCGGAATTGGAAGAGCATTTCAAGTACCTCTTGGTATGGGCATTACCCATGTAGTTTTGAGTTTGCATAAAGAAAATAATCAAGCATCAAGTAAGTCTTTAAATGGCCAAGCTCAGCTTGAAAAAGGAGAGGTACCTACGAACTATGAGGAATACAATCAGAAGACGACGATAAAAGAAGACTACTTACCGTCACAAAGTAAAGCGAAGTTAAGCCAATCTATTGATCAAGAAGCTTGGTTTAAGTTTATTGAAGCCGACGCAGGAAGTTACTTATCTGATAAGTTGCCAGCTTTCAAGAAACACTGGTTAAAACGAGATAAAGATTTGGTTGTTGTAAACACTGGTACATCCTTAACAGCCCGTTCAGTAGAGCATTGTACAAATCACTTTGAAGCTAAATTTAGACCGCCATTGATGCATAGCAATAATTTCGCATCACATTTTTGGGATAAAATTCGGTGGGATTTGCAAGAGTACCGTCGATATGACAGTGGTTTTTTTGTTGAAAATGGTGAGTTTTCTTTATCTTCAAATTTACCTGAATGGGATGATGGGCCATATCGACATGGACTAACCAAATACTCTGCTGATTTAGAAGCCTCTATTGCATTTGATGTTCCTATTGATGCTTGGCAGTTTAATTTTATTTATCGAACAGATACGACAGGAACTGAAACTGCGATTGTTTCTATTGCCGAGGGTGATGGAAAAATGGAAGTACTTACCGACAATGATGAATGGGTTGAAGCAAATGGCTTTGTTTTTTCAATGCGAGAAGAAGAGCCATTATTACGCAATGTTAGCGTTCCGAAAGCTAGTGACAACACATATGTTAATAGAAGTATAGCATCTAAAGGTAATACTACTTATCAAAAAAGATTAAAAATGCGCTGTAAATCAGCCACCTTTGATAGCCGAGGTGAAGTGAAAAATATCACTATTACTAATAGTGGTGCCGGAGGCCGTTTTTTATACTGGGGTGTTGAATGGTCACCAAGACAGTACATGATAACTTATATCAATGCAGCTAGAGGCAGTCACAACACCCAAGCTGAAAACACTCGCGGATTACCACGTTATGCAGATAATGAAGTATGGGGCTTTAAACCAGATTTAATGTTCTTTGAGTTACCTATCCATAACGATGGTGCTGCTGGTAGTAATAGCTATAGCACAGCTGACTATTGGGGATGTTTAACGAACCACTATGTGTTTGATGAAAATTATGAATTAAGCATGAAACAGCGTGCCGCGTACTTTGGCTTAGAACCAGAATTAGCGATGTTCACCAGTTCAATTTCATGGAATTTTGGAGGAATAGCTGATGATGGTTCGCTTAAATACAGCGAGCAAGGAGATGGCACAATATTAACCGCTTTGGATAAGTTCACATTAGCTCATCAGTGGGTTTTGGAGAATCATCCAGAGGCTGTAAGTATAAACGCTGCCGCGAGATGGGTTGAAGCAGGAATCGCCATCCACGGAGACTTAAAGGAAGCAACGGTCGCTAGCGGAAAATCCGGTAACACCTTCACAAATGAAGGTAGCCACTGGAATGATACTGGTAGCCGAATAATTGCTAAAGCAGTGTTACCAATAATTAATTTTGAGATCTAGTCTTATGAGCCAAGTACTCCAACGCGTTTACGCCAGCGCTCCGACTAACGACCTGCCAATCCACACATTAGAGCTTCAGGCTGATTCTTTATGGACATTAAGAATTTGTGACGGCTTTGATGATGTAACGGCAGGCATTGAAGGGGGTGAAATGGTGCCATTTTTAGCCAGCGGGATGGGGGTTTCGCTCCCTACCCGCGGGGTTAAAGGACGCCAAGACTTACAATTTCAAATTGATAATGTCACTGGTGAAGCACTCTCTAAAGTAACGCAAGCGATTAATGCTGGTGTGCCAATTGCCGTAATTTACCGCGTGTATACGGCAAGTAATTTAACGCAGCCAGCTGAACCTGCCGTTGAAATGAAAGCGGTGGATGTTCAGGCCACTGCGCTAAGTTTAAATGTAGTGGCATCGTTTAACGATTTAGTTAATAAAGCATGGCCTAAAAACCGTTACACTCCATCCATTGCCCCAGGGCTCAAATACTTCAGTTAATTATGAAACACATAAATGATTACTTAAGCGTACCCTACGTTGACGGTGGTCGAGATATGGGTGGCCTCGATTGTTGGGGCCAACCGCGACTTGTGCTGCACAACGTATTTGGCAAACCCTTATTTAAATCGTTTGGCCATGTAAGCCCAGACGATAAAGCCCACCTCACTAGCTCATATGCACAGATAGTTGACCAGTTTAAACCTTGCGCAGCTAAAGAGCAGGCGATTGCATGCGGCTTTAGAGGACAAAATTTAATACATATGGGGTTATGTGTAGTTGTTGATGGGCAGTTGCAAATACTGCATACCTCACGGAAAAAAGGCCCGTCAATTGTAACAATCGCAGATTTTAAACGGTTATTTTTTAAGGTTAAGTTTTATGAGTACACAGGTTGAAATTAAGGTTTACCCCAATAAGTTAGATAAAAAATTATTTGAAAGTTGTATAGGTGTGGTGGGGCAAACATTAGATATCTGGTTAAAAGAAAGCGTCCCAGCGTATGATGATCGCGAACAACCGTTATTTAGTGCCGCTGTAAATAGCAAATACTTACCACCTTCTGACTGGCCTACATACATATTTAAACAAGGGGATAATATAAGCTTAACTGTAGAGGCAAAAGATCCTGCAACAATTGCCTATGCCATTATTGCGATTGTGGCGGTGGGTGTTGCTATTTACACCGCCAACCAAATACCCGACAACTACAACTCAACCACGCCCGATGGCAGTAGTATCTATGATGTAAATACACAGGGAAATAAACCACGGCTAATGGGTATTATTCCCGAAGGTGCCGGCCGTCATTTAATCTATCCTGATTACTTAACCATGCCACGCCGTGAATACATTAATAACGAGCAGTGGCTGTATTTAATGTTAAGCGTTGGCAGTGGTGAATATGAAATACTGCCCGAAGAGGTGTTTATTGCTAATACTCCAGTAAAAAGTTACACGGGCGATGTGTTTTATGAAATATTTGGCCCCGGTGAAGATGTGAGTGGTCATGAAGGCCATCGTAATGTTTATACATCAAGCGAGGTGGGTTCAACATCAGGGAGCACTGGTATCGAGCTAAAAGGGCGAGTAACCAGCGCCGGTGGTAGTGAGTCAAGCAAATATAGCTATTCATTTTCAGCAAAAGAAGTGGTGGTTCACTTTGAAGAATACGAACCTGAAGTGGGTAAATGGAAACACAAATCGCACTTACCGTTTACGCTAGGTGAGATCATAAAAGTAGAGGGGGCCAGCAACGTTGAGAATGATGGTTATTACGAAATTATTACCAAAGATATTGACGGCAGCGAGCTTAAAAAGCTGGATGGTCAATACCAAGAAGATACCACATGGACGGGGTTTACTCCCGAAGCGAATACCTATGCCAAGGTTTACACCGAAGATGGTGGTGGAGATGGCGAATTTAACGGGCCGTTTTTTGCGGTACCAGAAGGGGAGGTGACCGACCAATTATGGCTTGATTTTTCCTTGCCGCAAGGTTTGGGCGAGCTTGATGATCAAGGCAATTTTTTAACACGCTCAGTGAACCTGGTAGTTGAGTATCGAGCTGAAGGCGCACTTGAGTGGATTCAAGCACCCGTGATTTCATTTTCTGGCAAAACGAATGATCAACTGGGTAAAACTATCCCTATTAGTTTATCTGAAAAAATCCGCCCAGAAGTGAGAGTAAAACGCAGCACCGCGGCTAATGATGATACCCGCATTTATGACGATGTGTATTGGACAGCCTTAAAAGCAGAGCTTGAAAGCGCCACAACATACCAAGGCATGACAACCCTTGCAGTAAGAATACGCGGAACCAATAATTTAGCGGGTTCGGCCGAAAACAAGTTTAACCTTATTGCTACGCGTGTGTTACCCGTTTTTGAGAATGGCGCTTGGAGCGCACCAAGGCCAACCACCGACATTGCACCATTTTTTGCGCATGTAATAAAAAGTGCAGGGCATGGCGATAGTAAAATAGGTTTAGACGCACTTGAAGCACTGCACCCTATTTGGCAAGCCCGGGGTGATGAGTTTAATGCGGTATTCGACAGTGAAAGCACTATGTTCGAAGTAATAAAACGGGTACTGGCTGTCGGGTTTGCTGAGCCAACCATTGATTATGGTCAGATCACCCCTGTGCGCGACCAAAAGCGAACTATCTATAAACACATGTATCAGCCAGATAATTACATAGGCATGTTAAAGCGCTCTATAAAATTGATTGATGATGACGAACCTGATGGTATCGAAGTCGAATATTTCAGTCCAATCACATGGAAATCTGAAACAATCCTATGCTTATTGCCCGGTGATTTAGGTATTAATCCCGAAAAAATAAGAGCGTTTGGTATAACCAGTCGCGATAAAGCCTACCAATTTGGCATGCGTAAACGCCGTACACGCCGCTATCGCCGTACACGCTTTGACTTTAAAACAGAAATGGACGCACTCAACTCACGCTACCTAGACTACTGTGCCTTAGCTGACGACATACCAGGCTTTGAACAAACAGGTAGAGTACTTTTAGTAAATGGCCGCTCAATACTTGTTGATAACGATAACTTAAATTGGCAAACAGAAGAGTCACATATTCTGGCCCTCAGAAAACCAGACGGCACATTATCCGGCCCATATAGCGCAACACCAGGCACAATACCTAATGAAGTGATCATTAACGCCGATTTAGACTTTACCCCAGTATTTGATGGCTCAATAGAACCTCCTTTGTACATGTTTGGTATTAACGAACGTTGGTGCAACGGCGTCTTGATTAGAGATATAAAACCATCATCCACAGACAAAGTCTCAGTGACAGCAGAATTAGATGATGCTAGGGTTTATTTAGATGATGATTCTTTAGCAATGTAAATAACGACAGAGGATGTGTTATGAGTGAACGTGAAAAAAACCTTAAGCTACTTAATGATATGAGCGAAAAACCAGGAGGGGGGCAAGCTCTCAGAGTCGCTTTGCATTCTGCTAGTAGTTTGATACCAGGTTTGAGTGGTTTAGCTGCAGGTACAATCTCCCTTCAGGCAGAAAAAGAGCAACAAGCATTTAATGATACTATTGTTGGATGGAGTAACTTAGCCGATGATGAACTATCATCAATTTCTTCGAAGTTAAGAGAGTTAACAAAAGAGCCTTCAGAAGCGAGCCTTGCCTTGTTGCTTGGTCAAATACTAGGTGATCAGCTTTCAATTTCTCTTTTTCAGAATGAAGGGGCTTCAGTACCAGTCATATTAAACGCTAACACTGTTGCTGAGTTAGAACCTTATATTGAGCGAAACTTTATAAAAATAGAGCCTACAGGGTCAATTTGCTCAATGGGTGCTGGAAATAGAGTCGGTAACCATATAGAAGAATTGAAGAGGCCTTACGGACAAGGAAGTGGCTTTATAGTTAGTGTAATTAAAAAATGAGTACAAGCCGCTGATAAGCGGCTTTTTATATTTATTCCACCTATTGAACATTCCGTTCAAAATGAGAGCAATACCTATGCGTATCAATATGCCGATAATATTGTAGTCAATAGTCAATAGTCAATACAGCAATTTACGTTAATAAAAATACCGCCACTATAATTTTTAAATATCTGGTTAGTAGAGTCATTTAGGTTTTTTATTACCTAAGCATATACGCCGTATTATACAAGTTTGATTTTAGCTACAGCTGAGTCGGTAATTGGTAGGACTAATAAATATTTCTAATGCCTAAAAGAGTGTTTTTGAGTAGCGGTAAAAATTAATAATACAAACGTAATACAAATCAAATACAAATGGATTTTTAGAAGTTGGCTTTGGATTTTATGTAAGTGCAAGATATTAAAGGGGAATGAATGGTCGGTATGGAGAGATTCGAACTCTCGACCCCTGCCACCCCATGACAGTGCGCTACCAAGCTGCGCCACATACCGATTTGTATGCAATAGTACGTGTATTTTTTTAAAAATCAATAAGCGATTGTTTGTTTGGGTGTTTATTACGCAAGAGACCTAAAAAGACACTCTTGCGGTATATTAATTGGCTAGTCTTTATTTAACCACTTTTTGATCGAGTCATACATCTCATCGCGTATTAATGGCTGAGCTTTTTTGTTAGGGTGTAAACTATCGTTTTGCATTAGCTCAGGTTGACCAGCAACATCGAGCATAAAAAAGTTCATTAAATGCGCATTTGTCTCTTCGCTAACGCGCGAGAAAGTGTCTGTAAACATTTTACTGTAACGCGGGCCGTAATTAGGGGGAATGTAAATCTCCATTAAGGCGGTCATCGCATTAGCTGCTTGGCTTTTTTGAATAAGAGACGTTAAGTTAGTTTGCATTTTTTTGACAGGAAAACCACGTAAACCGTCATTAGCACCTAGCTCAATAAGTACATGAGTGGGTTCGTATTGCTCAAGCAATGTATCTAAACGGCGTAGGGCTCCACCAGATGTTTCGCCACTAATACTGGCGTTGATAAGTTCAATGTCGGCTTGTTCGTCATCGTATTTATCTTGTAACAATTTTACCCAGCCTTCTTCTTGTTGAAGTCCGTAGGCTGCGCTTAAACTGTCACCGAGTATTAAAATCGTGTTGTCGGCTGCTGCGCTCAGCGGTTTGATAACTAAAAATAAAATGAATACTAAACGAAGGATTGAATGAGTCATATGTCAGCGCTTTCTCAATTAAATATAATTCAGGTTAATGGTTTGTCTAAAGTAGTCTCTACCTTTGAAGGTGAGCTGCCCATCCTCAGCGACATCAGCTTTAATGTCAAGCATGGCGAGTCTGTTGCTATTGTTGGTACGTCGGGCTCTGGTAAATCAACGTTACTCAGTTTATTAGCAGGGCTGGATACCGCAAGCAGCGGCGAAATATTTTTAGATGGCGAGCCATTACACAATTTAGATGAAGAAGAGCGTGCTGCACTGCGCGCGGCTAAAATTGGATTTGTGTTTCAATCGTTCATGTTAGTACAAAGCTTAACTGCACTAGAAAACGTTATGCTACCAGCAGAACTTGCTGGCGAAAGTGATGCAAAAGAGCAAGCAATTGCTTTGCTTGAAAAAGTAGGCTTGAGCCATCGAATTGATCATTACCCGTCGCAACTCTCTGGCGGTGAACAGCAACGTGTTGCTATTGCGCGAGCATTTATTGGTACGCCTAAAATATTGTTTGCTGATGAGCCTTCGGCTAATTTAGACAGCAAAAACGGTAAAATGATTGAGTCGTTATTATTTGATTTAAACACGCAACACGGCACTACGCTTATTTTGGTGACTCACGATGAAGGGCTTGCACAAAAATGTGAGCACATTATTCAAATAGAAGCGGGCTTACTGGTAAAAAGCCAAGTAGAGGACGTTGCTAATGTGGGTTAAGTTAGCGCTTAAGTTATTTTCGCGAGAATTTCGCCGTGGTGAGCTAACAGTTATAAGCGCAGCTATCGCCCTTGCTGTTTTAACCGTGCTTACACTGTCTATGGTTACTGAGCGAATAGGGCAAAGTATTGCGCAAAAAAGCAGTGCTTTTATTGCAGCAGACCGTGTACTTGCAAGCGATCATGTTCTCGACACTGCTTTTATTACTAAAGCACAGAGCCAAAATTTAAAAACGGCGCAAATGGTGTACTTCGACACTATGTTGTTTGCCGATGATGAAATGCAGTTTAGCTCAGTAAAAGCGGCATCTAATGCGTACCCGTTAAAAGGGCAGTTAAAAGTTAAAGATACCTTAACAGGTGAAACTAAGGTTGCTAATAGCGGACCAACGCCTGGTAATGTGTGGCTAAGTGAATCAGTATTTTACAGTTTAAATATTGATATAGGCGCGCAAGTAGAGCTTGGCGCTGCATTATTTAATGTTTCAAAAGTTATTGTAGAAGAGCCTGACGCGCCATTTAATGTATTTTCGAGCAGCCGTCGTGTGCTTATTAATATTGACGATGTGGCAAAAACCGAAGTTGTGCAGCCAGGTAGTCGTGTTTATTATCGCCAACTTTATGCAGGTAGTGAGGCCGATATAAATAGCTTTTACGAGTGGCTTAAACCACAAATGAAAGAAAACCAACAATGGTACGGCGTTAAAGACCGTCAATCACCTATTTCAAATAGTTTAAACCGTGCAGAGAGCTTTTTATTACTTGCCGGCCTATTAGGTATTATTTTAGCCGCAGTGGCTATAGCCGTTTCAGCAAAACGTTATTGTGAACGCCAATACGATCCAGTAGCGATGATGAAAACGCTAGGCGGTAGCCGCTCAATGATCCGCAAAATATACATGCTCCATTTATTGCTTGTATGTGCAATGGCGGTAAGTATTGGGCTGTTAATTGGTTATGGCTTGCAAGAAATAGCAACAAGTTACTTATCAAAAAGTATGGGCACAGAGCTACCTTTAGGTGGCTTTAAACCTTGGCTGGTGGCTATAAGCACTGGCGTAATTTGTGCCGTTATGTTTTCTATTAAACCGTTATTTGATTTATTTGATATTCCACCGCTTAGAGTGCTGCGCCGTAACTTAGGTGACAAATTGGCAGTTAGTCGTGTGCATTTAGGAATGAGTGCGCTAACCGTGTTTTTATTAATGTGGTTATTCAGTAACAACATAAAAATAACGCTTATTTTGTTTATATCAACACTTGCGCTAATTGGTGTGTTGTTTTTGATATCTAAATTAATATTTGGTGGCGGTCGAAAATTAGGGCTTAAGCCAGGTAACAGTTGGTCGCTTGCAATTGCATCTATTCAAAAGCGTGCAAATGTGAACGCGGTACAGTTAATTAGTTTTTCATTAGCGATTAAATTACTGCTGTTTTTAGTGGTACTTAAAAACGACATGATATCTGATTGGCAATCGCAACTTCCTGCCGATGCGCCTAATGCGTTTTTAGTTAATATTACGCAAAATGAGCTTGAGCCAATTAATGAGTATTTAGCTCAAAAAGATATTCAGGTATCAGAGTTTTATCCCACTATTCGTGGACGCGTAAATGCGGTAAACGGCGAGTTGGTAGCACGTTCTGTATCGCTGCAAGACAACGAGAAAAAAGACGAAGAAGCACGTGCAGGTATTGGCCGCGAGCTAAACCTTACATGGCTTAAAGATGTGCCTGACCAAAATGAAGTAACACAAGGCACGTGGTTTGGTGAAAATGCGATGGCTGAAGCCTCAGTAGAGGAGTCGATGCTTGAGCGTTTAGATGTTGAGATAGGCGATACGCTTACATTTTTAATTGGTTCGCAATCGTTCGACGCTAAAATTACCAGTGTGCGCAAAGTTAATTGGGCCACGCTTAAACCTAACTTTTTTATTATTTTAAGCCCAGATGTACTTGCAGATTTTCCGGCGACGTATATTTCGTCGGTACGTATAAACCCAGATCAAAAGCGTGACTTTAGCCAGTTATTGCGTACTTACCCTACTATTACAGCGATTGATATTGACAACTTTGTTAAGCAAATACAAACAACTATTTCGCAAGTATCACTCGCCATTGGCTTTGTACTTGCCATTGTTGTGCTGTGTGGCGCGCTTGTACTTATATCGCAAGTGCAAGCTAGTTTAGGTGAGCGTATGCAAGAAATTGTAATACTGCGAACACTTGGCGCTAAAAGCCGATTGATTAAAAACGCGACCTTGTACGAGTTTTTATTACTCGGCGGTTTAGCTGGCTTAGTGGCTGCATTTTTTAGTGATATAGCGCTTTTAATTGTGCAGCAGCAAATGTTTGATTTAGCAGGTAAGTTACATCCGCATATATGGATTATTGGTCCGGTAGCTGGCGGTGTATTTGTGGCTGGTTTAGGCTATTTAATGATTGCCCGAACACTTAAACAAAACACCCAAGGATTAGTGCGTGCCCTAGGGTAAGTTTAAACTAACACGCTCCTGCAAATGCCCACCTAATACGTGGGCATTTTTGTTTTTCTTTGTACTGGTAATTTATACAGTGCTCTGGCATTATTAGCGTAATTTAAAAATAATAACAATGGAGCGCTGTTTGGCCATCATTTTAGGGATCGATCCTGGTTCACGTTTGACCGGATATGGCGTTGTTGCCCACCAAGGTTCTAAATTTACATACTTAGGCAGTGGTTGTATTAAGTTAGCCGATCATCCTTTTCCGGTTAGGCTTAAAATGATCTATCAAGGCATTACACAGCTTATTGAGCAGTTTTCGCCAGAAACCTTTGCCATTGAAAAAGTATTTATGGCGCATAACCCCGATTCAGCTTTAAAGCTTGGCCAAGCTAGAGGCGCGGCGATTGTTGGCGCTGCAATGGCCGACTTACCCGTATTTGAATATTCAGCTAGGCAAATTAAGCAAGCAGTAGTAGGTAACGGTGGCGCTGATAAAACACAAGTGCAGCACATGGTAAAAAATATTTTAAAACTACCCGGTACGCCACAGGCCGATGCAGCTGATGCACTTGCTATTGCGATTTGCCACGCTCACTCAGAACAAAATTTAATTAAACTAGCGGGTAGCGCAAGCAAAACCGTTAGAGGACGTTTAAGGAAATAACTATGATAGGCCGCTTAAATGGTATTTTAGTCGAAAAACAGCCACCAGAAATATTACTCGAAGTAAGTGGTGTCGGTTACGAAGTACAAATGCCAATGACCTGTTTTTACGATTTACCAAAAATTGGTGAAAACGCGATTGTTTACACCCACTTTGTAGTGCGTGAAGATGCTCAATTATTATTTGGTTTTAATAATAAAGTTGAACGCGCCTTGTTTAGAGAGCTATTAAAAGCAAATGGCGTTGGTCCAAAACTTGGCTTAGCTATTTTATCGGGCATGTCGGCAAAGCAATTTGTAAGCTGTGTAAATAACGAAGACTCAACGTCGCTTGTTAAATTACCGGGTGTAGGTAAAAAAACAGCCGAGCGTTTAGTACTCGAAATGAAAGACAGATTAAAAGATTGGGGTAATGATTTATTTACGCCATTTAGTGACAGCGCGGTAATAGAGCCGATGAGCGATGCGACAATTGCTAATAATGCAGCCGATGATGCCGTATCGGCATTGGTTGCGTTAGGTTATAAATTGCCACAAGCGCAAAAAGCAGTAAAATCGATAAGCAAGCCCGATATGTCTACTGAGGTTCTTATTAGAGAATCTTTAAAATCAATGTTGTGAGTAACCCATGATTGAAGCGGATCGCTTAATTGATGCGACTGAAAAAACAAATGAAGACTCTATAGATCGTGCAATAAGACCAAAACTTTTAGCCGACTACAGAGGCCAGCCTCATGTTAAGCAGCAAATGGAAATTTTTATTGAAGCTGCCCGAACCCGTGGTGAAGCGCTCGATCATTTATTAATATTTGGCCCACCAGGGCTTGGTAAAACCACGCTTGCAAATATTGTAGCCAACGAATTACACGTAAGTATTAAAACAACATCCGGCCCTGTACTTGAAAAAGCAGGCGATTTAGCTGCGTTACTTACTAATTTAGAAGAAGGCGATGTACTGTTTATTGATGAAATACACAGGCTAAGCCCGCAAGTTGAAGAAATACTGTATCCAGCAATGGAAGACTACCAGCTTGATATAATGATTGGTGAAGGCCCAGCTGCGCGTTCTATTAAATTAGACTTACCTGCATTTACGCTTATTGGTGCAACCACCCGAGCAGGATCGCTTACATCGCCACTACGTGACCGTTTTGGTATTGTGCAGCGATTAGAGTTTTATTCTGTAGAAGATTTGTCGCACATAGTAGGGCGCTCTGCACATTATCTTGGTTTAGAAATGTGTGACGACGGCGCAACCGAAATTGCACAACGTTCACGTGGTACACCACGTATTGCAAACCGTTTATTACGCCGTGTACGCGATTACACACAGGTAAAATCTGACGGTACAGTAAACGCCGAAGTAGCTAAGCAAGCGCTTGATATGATTGACGTAGATAAAAGTGGTTTTGATTATATGGATCGCAAATATTTACTCGCCATAATTGAAAAATTCATGGGCGGCCCAGTAGGACTCGACAATGTAGCTGCAGCTATTGGTGAAGAGCGTGAAACAATAGAAGATGTAATAGAGCCGTTTTTAATTCAGCAAGGGTTTATTCAGCGTACTCCGCGTGGGCGAATAGTGTCTGACAGTGCATATCATCACTTTGGTTTACTTCCTAAAAAAGACTAGCCTCATCATATACATTACTTGCTGTGCTTTATTGCGCAGCAGGTAATTGACTTAGTATCCCTTTCTTTCAAATATTTATACGGCTGGTATTTTACCCAAAATCTCAGCACACTGTTGCAAATGTTATTTCAAAATACTTATACGCTTTATAGTTAACTGTTAATTCACAGGGCGTTAAGACTCGCGAAGCTATCCTGCGTACCATTCAAACTAGTAACCGAATTACTTATTGTAAAATAGGTAGGGCAATTATTAGTTTATAAATAAAGTATGTAGCGCACCAAATTGCAGGCAAAAAAAAGCCCGCAAAAAATGCGGGCAAACAACAAGTTGAAGGAAGTAATCCAGGGAACTACGTTTTACTGAATTTGGTTTTATCCAGAAAGAGTAAAACAATGTAATACGATAAAATATCCTATTACTAAGAACTTGGCTTAATGAAACTATCTCATTCAGTGCGCTAGTTCGGTATGGGAGAATAATACGTAAGATCACCTTTTTATTCAAACTAGAAAATTTGTATTTTCAGATTAGAAAAACTAATTCGGTGAATTTTATTGTTGTTTGAATCTTGCGCGTTAATTAATCGTTAAATTTATAAGTTAATGAAATTTCTAGCTTAAGTAATTTCTTTTGATGTGGCTCGGTATTAGTTTTACTGTTATGTGAAGGTGAGGCTTATAGGTTTTGAGTGTTTATGCTCTTATTTTGAATAAACGGCGCATTTTATGACGTTTTACTTATATATTTACGCATATTTATAGTTAGCGAGTTTATTTAAAAGATTAAATAAAATACTGAGGCAAAGGAAAATGCCAACTAAAGCTGTTTTTTAACGTTTTTTGTTGCCTATTCATAGCAATACCGTTGTCAGCTTGAAATGGACTAGATACACTAGATGCAACTTTTGACCGTATAAACGGTCATATTTACACAAATTAACCAATTTGCCGTATTTTGAAATTACTTAGGAGTTTAACGTGGGATCAGGGCTTAATTTTTTAGACCTAATTTTAGAAGCAAGCTTGCTTGTTCAGTTAGTGATGTTAGGGCTAGTTGCCATGTCTGTAATGTCGTGGACAATTATATTTCAGCGTAAAAAAGCAATATCAGATGCACTATCAAATGCTAAGAAATTTGAGCAAAAATTTTGGTCTGGTATTGATCTAAGTAAATTGTATAACGAAATATCGTCACGCAGCGGTCAGTCTCAAGGTATTGAAGCTTTATTTACTTCAGGCTTTAAAGAATTTGCTCGTCATAAAAAGAATACATTTCAAAGTGCGAGTATTGTTATGGAAGGGACGCATCGTTCTATGCGTGTTGCGCTTTCTCGTGAAATTGAAAAAATTGAATCTAGCTTATCGTTTTTAGCAACGGTAGGTTCTATTAGTCCGTACATCGGTTTGTTTGGTACAGTGTGGGGTATTATGAATGCCTTTATTGCACTAGGTGAAGTTAAGCAAGCTACATTACAAATGGTAGCACCCGGTATAGCAGAGGCACTTATTGCGACTGCTATGGGTTTATTCGCGGCAATTCCGGCTGTTATTGCTTATAACCGCTTTTCAAACAGTGTTGAAAAGCTTGAGTCTCACTATATTAACTTTATGGAAGAGTTTGCTAATATTTTACACCGTCAAGCAGCTACACAAATAGAGGCACAAGCGAATGTATCAGCGTAAAAAGCGCCGTCCGGTCGCAGAAATTAATGTAGTACCTTACATTGATGTAATGTTGGTATTACTTATTATATTTATGGCAACAGCACCGCTTATTACACACGGTGTAAAAGTTGATTTACCTAAAATGGAAGAGTCTGATTTAGTTGATACTAAAGATACTCCTCCCATTATTGCTTCAATTGATGCAGAGGGTAAATATTATGTAAGCGTAGGTACTGATCCTGAAGAGCCTATGGAAGCACTTGATGTTGCTGCGGTTATAAAATTACAGTTAATGAAAAACCCTGACGTGCCAGTCATGATTAAAGGCTCGGGTAAGGTGTCGTATCAAGAAGTATTATTACTAATGGATTTTTTGAAAAATGCAGGCGTACCATCAGTAGGATTAATGACTGAATCCTTTGAGGGGAAGTAGCTGTATGAATAGTTCAGTAGTAAAATCGATAGTACTTCATTTAGGAATTGGTGGTTTTTTGTATGCGTCTGCAAACATTCATCCGCCAGCACCTAGAGTAATGGAAGTAACGCTTAATTCGGCTATACCTACGCCAGATAAAGCAGTATCAGCCGTTACAGTTGATCAAAAACAAGTTGAGCAAAAAATTGCTGAACTTCAAAAGAAAGAAAAAGATAAAAAAAGTGCTGAAGACAAACGTATCCGCGATTTAGAACGCAGAGCGGCCAATGCACGTAAGCAACGCGAATCTGAATCTAGGCATATTAAAAAGCTAGAGCAAGAACGTAAAGCTAAAGAAAAAGAAACAGCCGAGGCGCAAGCACAAGCTAAAAAAGCACGTGCCATTGAGCAAAAAGAGCGCGCTAAAGCTAAGCAAGCCGAAAAGCAAAAGCAAGAAGCTGAAAGCGCAGCAAAAGCTGCTGCTGATAAGCGTAAAACCGAAGAAGACGCACTTAAAAAAGCAGAAGCTGAACGTAAAAAACGTGAAGAAGAAGCAAAAGAGCGTGCAGCCGAGGCAGAACGTAAACGCCAGCAAGCAATGCAAGAGCAAATGTTACAAGAGCAACTTGCCAAAGAGCAGGCTGCCCGTAGTAAAATACGTCAACAACAAGTGGTAAGCGAAGTTGATAAGTACCGTGCATTAATTATGGCGCGTATTCAGCAAAACTTATTGATTGATGAAAAAATGAAAAACCAACAGTGCCGAGTAAATATTCGTTTAGGTTTTAATGGTTTAGTAACGCAAGTTAAATCATTAGGTGGCGATAAGTTGGTATGTGAAGCTGCATTAAGAGCAGTGCGCATGGCCGACACATTACCGGTATCTAAAGATAAAGACGTATTCGAACAACTTAAGAATATTAATTTAACAATCAAGCCAGAATTTTAAAGGAATGATATGTTCAACAAAATAAAAATAGCCTGTTTAGTTTTACTGTTTGGGTTTGTGGGTGTTGCTAATGCAGCACTTGAAATTGTAATAACTGAGGGTGTAGACGGTGCAAGGCCCATTGCTATAGTACCTTTTAAGTATCAAGGTGTTGGCCCGATCCCTGAAAAATTAAGCAGTGTTATTGCTGCCGATTTAATGCGCAGTGGTAAATTTAAACCTGTAGATGTAGCGCAGATGCCACAACAGCCAACCAAAGATAGCGAAATTGATTACGCATCTTGGGTTAATAAAGGTGTGGAAGCGATATTAGTGGGCGAAGTTGAGCAGCAAACTGATGGGCGTTACTTAGTGCGTTATGAGTTAGTTGACGTGATCCGCGGCCAAATTACCGGTGGCAACACACAAATGATGAGTAATGGTAAGCTAGTTAAAAGCCAAGATCATATTTTGGAAGCGCGTGAAAGTGTTATTGGTGAAAGTGGTTTTCGCCGTTACTCTCATCGAATCAGTGACGTTATTTATGAAAGATTGACTGGTGAAAAAGGCGCATTTTTAACTAAAATTGCCTATGTAATAGTACGTGATAATGACCCTAAGCCTTATCAGTTAGTTGTTGCAGATTATGACGGATTTAATGAGCAAGTATTACTTCGCTCAAAAGAGCCTTTAATGTCGCCAGCGTGGTCACCAGATGGTACTAAGTTAGCGTATGTAACGTTTGAAAACCGTCAAAGCCAAATTTACATTCAAGATATATACACAGGTAAACGCGAAATAATAGCAAGCTACCGTGGTATTAATGGTGCACCGCAGTTTTCGCCAGATGGTAAAAAGCTATTGTTAGTGCTTTCTAAGGACAAGACGGGTGCAACAGAAGTTTACATGCTTGACCTAGCTACACGTAAAGAAACACGCTTAACAAATCACCGTAGCATAGATACTGAGCCATCTTGGCACCCTAATGGTCAAGATATTGTGTTTACATCTGAAAGGGGTGGTAATGCTCAGATTTATAAGTTAAATTTAAAAACAGGTAGGTCACAACGACTCACCTTTGATGGTGATATGAATCTTGCTGGTTCAATAACACCAGATGGAAAAGAATTAGTGATGGTTAACCGTACCAACGGGCAGTACCATCTTGCTAAGAAAGAGCTGGCTACAGGCGCGTTCCAAGTATTAACGAGAACACGCCTAGATGAATCACCGAGCATAGCGCCAAATGGTTCGATGATTATATATAGCACGCTTCATAATAATAAACAGGTACTTGCGCTAGTATCGATGGACGGCCGCTTTAAGGCACGGTTACCTGTGCTAGACGGACAAGTAAAGGCACCAGCTTGGTCGCCATACTTACAGTAATATTACTGGTTTACTCAAAATAGGAATCTACTCAATGCAACTTAACAAAATACTTAAAGGCCTGCTAATTGCTGTGCCAGTAATGACATTAGCAGCTTGTAGCTCATCTTCAGATATTGATGAAGGTGCTGCAAACCAATCAAATCAAGGCGTTGTTGAGCAATCAACTAACACTGATACAGTTGAAGTAGCTACAATCTCTCCTGAGCAACAAGCAGAAGAGCAACTTCGTCAAAAGTACGAAGCACTTCGTCAAGAGCAAGTAATCTACTTTGATTTTGATACTGCGACAGTTGAAAGCAAGTACGCAGACTTACTTCGTGCACATGCTGAGTTTTTAGTTCAAAACTCATCAGTTAAAGTACTAATTGAAGGCCATGCAGATGAGCGCGGTACTCCAGAGTACAATATTGCACTAGGTGAGCACCGTGGCCAAGCAGTTGAAAAATACTTATTAAGCTTAGGTGTTTCAGCTAGCCAAATGTCAGTGGTAAGCTACGGTGAAGAGAAGCCAATGGTTAAGTCTCGCACTGAATCAGCTTTCGCTAAAAACCGCCGTGCGGTACTAGTTTACTAAGATAAGAGATATTATGAAGCCGAAAATTATTTTGGCAGCCATGATATTGAGCGGGAGCACCCAGTTAATGGCTGCTCCCGCTCCTGTTTCAGAAGCTGCGAGTTCACAATCAAGTATTGAGAAGCGATTAGCGTCGCTTGAGAATATGATGCAACAGCGTAACTTTTTGCAGGTTGAGTTACAGCAACAGCTTAACTTGTTACAAGACGAAGTAAGCCAAATTCGAGGTGTAACCGAAGAGCAAAGCTACAAGCTTGAAAAAGTACTGCAGCGTCAGCGTGAGTTGTATCAAGAAATTGAAAACCGCGTGAGCCAGGCTTATACACAGCCAGCAGCAGCTCCCGCAACTGATTACACGCAACAAAGCAATGCACAGACCTATAGCAGTGACTTATCTGAAAACGAAGCCTATGAGCGCGCTGTTGCGTTAATAATGAAAGATAAACGCTATGACCAAGCGATTCCTGAATTTCAAACGTTTTTAACTACCTACCCAAACTCTGTCTATGCGTCTAATGCGCATTATTGGTTAGGGCAGTTGCTTACTATTAAAAATGATGGTGTAAAAGCAGTAGAGCACTTTAAAGTCGTTGTGAACGAATTTCCAAATTCTAATAAACGTCCAGATGCAATGCTAAAGTTAGGCACACTTTTACAAGATCAAGGTTCAGCGGCGCAAGCACAAAAAATATTGAGCGATCTTATCAATCAATACCCAAGTACAACCGCTGCAAAACTAGCAACTGATCGTTTAGGAAACTAAAGTTCACTAGCGATTAAATTTCTAGTTAGGGCGAGCAAACTACATGGAAACTCTCGAAGAATCTTGGATTTGCATGTAGTTTGAGCACAAACGGTTTAATTTTGTGCATCTAGACATAAAAACTTAAAAAAAGAGACAATTTCGGTTGCACTCATTTTATAAATAAGTATTATAAGCGCCCGCAGCAAACGAATGGTTACCCCACTCGAAATGCGACAAAAAGAGCGGGTTATTAGCTCAGTTGGTAGAGCAGTTGACTTTTAATCAATTGGTCGATGGTTCAAATCCATCATAACCCACCATTCTTTGAATGGTCTTTTATCGGCGGATTTACGTAGAATACTAAGTTGTTATAAAACGCAACGTCAGAGCGGGTCATTAGCTCAGTTGGTAGAGCAGTTGACTTTTAATCAATTGGTCGATGGTTCAAATCCATCATGACCCACCATTCTTTATTCCTTGTGAATAGTGTGTGGCATCAATCGGCGGATTTACGCAGGCTTTAACTTAGAAATAAGTTAGCAACTGGAACGGGTTATTAGCTCAGTTGGTAGAGCAGTTGACTTTTAATCAATTGGTCGATGGTTCAAATCCATCATAACCCACCATTCTTTATTCCTTTGAATAGTGATTGGTTCCAATCGACGGATTTACGTAAAGTAGTAAGTTGCATTTAAACGCAACAATAGAGCGGGTTATTAGCTCAGTTGGTAGAGCAGTTGACTTTTAATCAATTGGTCGATGGTTCAAATCCATCATAACCCACCATTCTTTATTCCTTGTGAATAGTGTTTGGCATCAATCGGCGGATTTACGTAAGCTTCATTCATAATTGAATAAGTGCATAGAGCGGGTTATTAGCTCAGTTGGTAGAGCAGTTGACTTTTAATCAATTGGTCGATGGTTCAAATCCATCATAACCCACCATTCTATGAGTAGTTTTAATCGGCGGATTTACGTAAGTTTATTCAAAATGAATAAGCGCATGAGCGGGTCATTAGCTCAGTTGGTAGAGCAGTTGACTTTTAATCAATTGGTCGATGGTTCAAATCCATCATGACCCACCATTCTTTATTCTTATGAATAATGTTTGGCATCAATCGGCGGATATACGTAAGCTTCATTCTTAATTGAATAAGTGCATAGAGCGGGTTATTAGCTCAGTTGGTAGAGCAGTTGACTTTTAATCAATTGGTCGATGGTTCAAATCCATCATAACCCACCATTCTATGAAATTTTTAATCGGCGGATTCACGCAGCTTTTTACAAAGCAGATTTATATTAGAGCGGGTCATTAGCTCAGTTGGTAGAGCAGTTGACTTTTAATCAATTGGTCGATGGTTCAAATCCATCATGACCCACCACTCTCTAATACTTTCCTTTATATTCTTTTTTAAATTCCTATTCTAACTTTTATAAACAGCTTTACTAGTTTGCTGTTATTTGTGTTTATATTCTCGTATAATTCGCCCTAATTAATGCACTGTAGATAAGTGGTCGAGAACATGAGTCTAGCTCAAACTATTATGCCTGAAGGTTATATTTTCCCCCCTAAGCCAGCACCGTTAACAAATGACGAGCAAGGCGAATATAAAGCGCGTATAAAACAATTACTAAAAGATAAAAATGCAGTACTTGTTGCACATTATTATACCGATCCTGAAATTCAAGCACTTGCTGAAGAAACCGGCGGCTGCGTTGCCGATTCGCTAGAAATGGCGCGTTTTGGTGCACGTCACGATGCAGATATGATCATCGTCGCGGGCGTGAAATTTATGGGTGAAACAGCCAAAATTTTAACGCCAAATAAAACGGTTGTTATGCCAACGCTTGAAGCGACGTGTTCGCTAGATATTGGTTGCCCGATAGACGAGTTCTCAGCGTTTTGTGATGAGCACCCTGACCGTAAAGTGGTTGTGTATGCAAACACCTCTACCGCAGTTAAGGCGCGTGCAGATTGGATTGTAACCTCATCATGTGCACTTGAAATAGTAGAGCACCTTGATGAGCAAGGCGAAAAAATCATTTGGGGCCCAGATAAGCACCTTGGTAGTTATATTCAAAAAAATACCGGTGCTGATATGCTTATGTGGAATGGCGCATGTATTGTACATGACGAATTTAAAACTAAAGCCCTAAAAGATATGAAGGCGCTACACCCAGATGCAGGCGTATTAGTTCATCCTGAGTCACCAGCAGAAATTGTTGCACTTGCCGATTCGGTTGGATCTACGAGCCAATTAATTAAAGCTGCGCAAACAATGGACAATAAAAAGTTTATTGTAGCAACCGATCGCGGCATCTTTTATAAAATGCAGCAACTATGTCCAGATAAAGAGTTTTTTGCGGCTCCAACGGCAGGTGAGGGCGCTTCATGTAAAAGTTGCGCACATTGCCCTTGGATGGCAATGAATGGCTTAAAAGCGATTGAGGAAGCCCTCATAAGCCCTAAAGGTAAAGAAGTATTCGTTGATATGGATTTACGCGAAGGCGCACTTAAGTCGCTTAATCGCATGCTTGAATTTACTGCGAGCATGGCTAAGTAATTTTAAAAGTATAAATTAAAACGGTTAGGTCTTAGATTTAGCCGTTTTTTGTGCCTATAGATAAGCTATTGCTTGATAAGTAAGCATTTAAAGGCTCATATTTAAAAATGCCTTGCACCTTAAGGGTCTATTTCATACTATAGCGCGCTGTTGCATTACACAATTGCAGCACTGTGGAGGGATGGCTGAGTGGCTGAAGGCGCACGCCTGGAAAGTGTGTTTAGGTTTATCCCTAACGAGGGTTCGAATCCCTCTCCCTCCACCATTATTCTTAGAGCCCAGTTACTAATATCGAAAGGTATTAGTAACTGGGTTTTTTAATGCCTTCGCAATGACTAACTATTAACTAAATAGAGTGTTGATAACATGCCGACAAGCTCATGTTTTTCAATTGGCTTTGAAACGTAACCATCAAATAACTGCCTGTATATTTCTTTTTGCTCTGTAAAAACATTAGCGGTTAACGCGATAACAATTTGTTCGTTATTAAGCGCCTTAATTTTTTTACATGCCTGAAGACCATCCATTTTAGGCATTTGAATGTCCATAAAAATAATGTCTGGCTTGTGTGACTCGTATAATGAGATTGCTTCTAAACCATTGTTAGCAATAATAATGGTGGCTTTTGTAGGCTCAAGCATCGCAGATGCAACAAGCTGATTTATTTTATTATCTTCAGCTAATAAAATAGTTTTTCCAGATAGGTCAGGAAGCTCAACATTTTTTGTTATTAATGTGCTTTCATCAATCTGTGCTTGTTTTAATGGTAAGTACACATAAAACTGACTACCTGAATCTAATTGGCTTGTTACTTTAATTTCGCCATTCATTAAACCTATTAATGATTTAGTAATAGGTAAACCAAGACCTGTACCGCCATATTCACGCGTAGTTGATTGCTCTGCTTGTTCAAAGCGCTCAAACAATCGCTCTATAGCCTGCTCAGAAATTCCAATTCCGGTGTCTGATATACAACAACATATTTTGTTTTCGTCGGTTAGCCTAAACGTTACTGTAACGCCACCTTGCGAGGTAAACTTAATCGCATTAGATATTAAGTTTAAAAATATCTGTCTGAGTCTAACGGGGTCGCCTACCCAATACTTATGCTCAATATTAATTATAAATTTGAGATATATATTTTTATCACTGGCTTGCAGGCCAAGATCAGACTCTAAGTGGTGAATAAGTTCAAAAAGGTCGAATGATTTATATTCTAATGAAAGCTTCCCAGCTTCAATTTTAGAAAAGTCGAGGATATCATTAATAATAGTGGTGAGTGAGCGGGTCGAATAAAGTGATTTTTTTAAATACTCTTTTGATTTTTCATTCAATGGCTGCTCTTGCAGTAACTGTAATGTACCTAGTATGCCGTTCATAGGTGTGCGTATTTCGTGACTCATATTTGCTAAAAATTCAGATTTAGCTTGTGATGCCTGTTCAGCTAATTCTTTAGCATGTCCGAGAGCTTGTTCGTGATTAATTTGTTCGGTCAAATCGTATGCTACACCCAAATAGCCAACAATTTCATTTTCGTTATTTAATAAAGAGGTGACACTTATATTAACTTGTATGTGCTCGCCTGTAGAAGAAATGTATGTCCACTGATTGATATCAGGCTCTGTAGCCGTTGCTTTTAAGATAAACACTTCAAAACCAGGGAAAACAGGTTCATTTAACTCTGCACTAAGCTGTTTGGCTTTTTTTATAATTTCTTCTTTTAAATGAAAAATACCCGGATTTTCAATTCCAATAACGTCTTGCGCTTTATAGCCTAATAACTTTTCAGAGGCGGGATTAAACAAAGTAATTAAGCCATTTATGTCGGTCGCAATAATAGAGTAACTGGCACTGTTTAAAATACTTTGTTGAAGCATACTTATATCGGCAATTTCTTTAGTACGTAATTTTACTTCTTTTTCTAATTTTAAATTTGTTTGCTGCAGCATATGCTTATTTTGTTTAGCTTTGATAATTCTTCGCTGTGTTCTTTGTGCTCTACGATAAAAAAACAGCTGAATTATTAAAGTTATAAACATACAAATAAGGGTATAAAAAACACCATTGACAATAGCTTGATATTTACTCGGTAAGTGTAGTGATTCAATAAATGTGTCTGAAGCACTAAGTGTGATTTCCCATGTTCTTCCCATCACTTTAATTACTTTATTTAACTGATAATCAGCCGTGTTGCTTTTAATGCCGTAGCTAAAAAAGTCAGTTTTAACGTTGTTACTTATGTCGCTAATGACTAACTTATTTTCATCAGCTTGGGAAAGAGAGTCTAAAATATTGTTTATTAATAAAGGGGAGTAAGTCCATCCAATTAATTGCTCTAAACGCTGGATTTTATCAGTTGGAATAATAATATTTTTATAAACTGGTAGTAAAATTAAAAAGCCTTGTTTCGATTTGTTATCCGCTTGGATTAAAGTAATAGGCGCTGATAATTGAACTTGGTTATTAATTGCAGAGTTTAATGCTGCTTTTTTACGTGTACTTTCCGATGCAATATCGAGTCCTAGAGCCCGTGAATTACTTTGCTCAGGAAATATATACTGAATAATAAAGTGCTCATCACTTTCGTTAGCTAGTTTATTTAGTTTGAATATTTGGTTAGGTCGATCGGATTTTGCAGTTTTTAAGAATTGAGCTAAGTTTTCGGCATTCACTTTTCTTATAAAACCAATACCATTTGCTCCAGGGAATTCTTGGGCGTAGTTACGACTGTTAGAGTAATTAGAAATTGTTTGGTAGCTTAAATTATTAACGCCAATGCCGTGTATAAATCCTTTTAAACCGTATAGCCCATATTTATACAAGTCGAATCTGCTAGTAACGCCTGTTGAGAGTGAAGAAAGGCGGTTGTTGAGGGCTTCATTTATTTTGTTATTAACAGCATCTTGATGTGCAGCGTGGGCAAAGTAAGTTAATACAACACCACTGATGAAAAAAATAGCATGAGTAAGCACCGAGATTAATAACCTTTTACTAACCGGTCGTCCTGAAAACATTAACTCATCCTTTATTATTAATATACTGACAGTATATCTATTTTATCATCGAAATAAATATAGCACTTATTATTCAGGATACAACTTTGTTATTAATTAGAATATATATATTTTATAAAGGTTTAGAGTGGATGTAATATAAAAAGTTGATTTTACTCACCAAGTTAAGACGAACATGTATATAAATATAATAATTTTTATGTTCTTTGCTACTTTATAGCGAACAACAAAAGTATTAGCTAAAGGTGCTGGTTTTTATATTAATCGATTTTTTAGTAGATATTAGGTGCTCAAAAAACAACGGATAGCTTTTAGTTTTTGCTCATAACTTTACTTTGGTAAGTTTAAATCAAGTAAAATTCAATTAATATTATGATGTTTTTTTAAATAAAATTAGCGACTTAGATACGAGTGAGCAAGAGGTAATCTTTACCTACTTTTACAATTCATCCGAAACAAAACAAACTCTTAATATTTTATAATATAGAAATTAAAACATTATAAATTTATATTGTTCTATATTTACTAGCATGAAAGAAAACGTGATTACTTAAAATGTAATTACCTTATGACATGTTTGCCGTGTAGGTCGAAAAAATACACGCTGCTATGCACTGCACAGTGAAAACTTAAAAAAAACAAGGTAACGGAGATAACTATGGCTCACCGAGTATCTAAATTACTTGCGGCAACAGGCGCAGTATTAACATGTATTTCTATTCCTTCGTATGCCGCTCTTAATGGGCTGACAGAACAAGATGAATTTAATATAAAACTTAGATCAATTTATTTTGACCGTGACTACGATAACGACGCAAGTGACGATTCAACTTTTGCTCAAGGTATAGAGCTCAATTACACATCGGGTTATATAAACGATTTAGTGAGTGTGGGTGTATCGACTTACACCGTGATGGATATTAATTCTACGGGTTCAGCCGCAGGTAATATTTTACCAGCGGGTAATGAGAGCGGTGGAGTTGACGATAGCTTTTCTAAATTTGGTCAATATTTTTTAGATTTTAAATTGGGCAACAACGGTCACGTTAAAGTGGGCGGGCAAAAAACCAAAAGTATGTTGCTTAAAAGCTCTGGGAGCCGGGCTATTCCTAATACTTTTAGAGGTGTTTTTGGTGATTACAAAATTGGCAACACTAAATTATACGGTTACGTTTACGACAAATGGAGCCGTCGACACGATGATAGATGGGAAGACTTTTCTACCGATCAATCGGCAACAGGCGCCATTAACGTAATTTGGGGCGTAGGTGCTACGCATAAAAAAGACAATCTAATATTAGAGGCTGAATATTTAAATTCTCACAATTATCTAAGTAAAATGGGATTAAAAATCAGTTACGACATTAAACTTGAGCAAAGTAAGTTAACCCTTTCAACTGGCATATTTACCTCACAAGATGATGGTGATTTATTTGTAACAGGCGCAGAGGGCGGCGATTTAGATGATGAAGATGCAACTGGCGCTTTAACAGGTTTAACTAAAAGTGAAAACGATGGATTTGCCTATTACTTAGATGCTGATTGGAAAAAAGATATTTGGAGTGTAGGTGCGGCATTTACTAAAGTAAGTGATGCTTGGATTGAAGATAATTTCAGTGGCGACCATGGTACAAACCCATTTCCAACTCGCTCATTGATTGGTGCCGATTTAACAAATCAAAACGAGGTAACGTGGCAGGCACGTTTTGGTATTGATTTAAAAGCAGTATCGCCAGGTTTAACAACAAAGTTTTACTACACAAGCGGTAGCGATGCTGAAAACTCTGCGCTGGGTAAGTTAGCTGGCACAGCTGACGAAAAATATTGGGCTGTAGATACGCGCTATAAAGTTGAGAAAATAAAAGGCTTAAGTTTGCGCTGGTTATTTGTAGATTATACAACCGAAAAGTTAGGCAGTGTTGATGGTGTTAAAGGCGACAGAGCCGACCACCGAGTTTATGTAGATTACACTATTAAATTTTAAAATGACGTTTAATAAGCCAATGCAAATTATACATTGGTTTTATTTCCTTTTTTAATTACCTTTATGATAAAACTAACAAATAAATAATAAAAATAAAGCTAATATATGTTTTCTCTTCAACAGTGGCAATCACAGGGTCAATTTACTCAAATTAGTGGCCATCAAATTTTTACTAAAACAGCTGGCGATATAAGTAAGCCTGCGCTGCTTTTGATACATGGCTTTCCAAGTGCTAGCTGGGATTGGGAAGGTATGTGGCAAACGCTTAGTGAACATTATTTTGTAATTACGCTCGATATGCTAGGTTTTGGTTTGTCAGATAAACCAATAAACGCTACTTATAAAATTACCGAACAAGCCGACTTATATACTCAATTTTTAAAAACGTTAAATATTAATGACGTACATATTTTAGCTCATGACTATGGCGATACAGTGGCTCAAGAGTTATTAGCAAGGCAAGTACATAATCAAAGTGCCATAACGATCAATAGTGTTTGCTTTTTAAATGGTGGACTGTTTCCAGAAGTGCACAAACCATTATTTATACAAAAGCTTTTACTTTCAAAGCTAGGTTGGATAGTGCCAAAATTAATGAATAAACAAAAATTTGGCAATAATCTACTTACTATTTTTGGTAAGAGTACACCGCCTTCAAAACAAGTGGTAGACACACTTTGGGAGCTGCTAATTTATAAAGATGGCTTAGCCGTAATGCCCAAACTCATTAGTTATATAAAGCAGAGGCAGCAAAACCGAGAACGCTGGGTTGGTGCCATCATAAATAGCAATATACCACTTACGTTTATAGCAGGCGCAGAAGACCCCATCTCTGGTAAGTACATGATTGAGCATTATAAAAAGCTTATTCCCAATGCGCGCGTACAAGAGTTTGTAGAGCTTGGGCATTATCCGCAAGTAGAAAATCCAGATGCAATTACGCAGGCTTATTTGAATTTTAGATATTGCAAATGAAAACGCGGCTACTAAATTAAGTGCCGCGTTTATAAATTTTAGAACTCTGAGTATTTGGTCTCTGAGCCTTAATATTTTTGCTTTGGCGCTTTTAATTGTTTTTCAAACTCATCTGAAAACAATATCGTGCCATCATCTTCCTCTGTAGGGAAGGCAGCAATAAGTAAGTCATCTTCCTCAAGACCCGGTGTCCAGCGACTAAACCAGTCAGCAAGTGGGATTGCTTTAGCGCTGCAGCCAGCCCATTCGCCAGTTGCCCATGCTTCTGCAAATTCACGAGTTGGCCAAACTGGCACACAGTCGTCATCTTCGTTGGCAAGCATAACGCAGCCATCATCATCGTTTAAAATCCATACTTGCTTGAACTGTTGTACGGTTTCGAACATATAGGCTAGGCGTTTTTTTGCTCCAAGTCCTAAAATTACTGCGTGTTCTTCGCTTAAATTTGGCGTTGTCATAATTAGCTCACTCTTAATTACTATTGATATTAATATATCTAAATTATATGCACACAAGTATAATTTAGATATATGACAGAGTGTTGAAAAGTTGCTATTTAATTTCAGCAATGCAGATCTAATTTGTAGATTGATCAGTATAATTTCTCACTAATTTGAGCGATCATTCAAAAATAAACTTGAATGTTTGCAAAAAGGCCACATTGTAGTAAGCATATACTTAATGAAGGATTGAAAAATGACAACTGATCTACTTGCTCCGTTTAAATTAAATAACACGATTGAGCTTAAAAACCGCGTACTTATGGCGCCACTAACACGATGCATGGCTGATGATAACTTAGTGCCAACACAAGATATGGTTGAATATTATGCTCGCCGTGCCGAAACCGGTTTAATTATTAGCGAAGCAACTATTATTCGTCCAGACGGACAAGGTTACCCAAATACTCCGGGTTTATTTACCAGCGAGCAAATTCAAGGTTGGAAAAAAGTAACTGACGCTGTGCACGCTAATGGCGGCAAAATGTTTGCACAACTTTGGCATGTTGGCCGTGTTGCACACCCTCACTTTTTTGATGGCGATGTACTTGCTCCATCGGCAATTGGCGTTGAAGGTTCTGTTCCTCGTATGCGTGAGCTTACATACATAACACCAAAAGCAGCCACTACTGATGATATTAAAAGTCTAGTTGCTGATTTCGCAAAAGCTGCTGAAAACGCAATTGAAGCGGGTTTTGATGGGGTAGAGATTCACGGTGCTAACGGTTATTTAGTTGACCAATTTTTACATTACGCTGCAAATACACGCAGCGACGAGTACGGGCAAACGCCTGAAAATATGTCGCGTTTTGCACTAGAAGTAACCGATGCGGTTATTGCAGCTGTAGGCAGTGATCGTACTGCACTTAGATTAACACCGGGTGCTTACTTTAATATGAGCGAAGATAGCCGCGATAAAGCGGTATTTGATTACTTATTAACAGAACTTGAAAGCAGAGAATTAGCGTACTTACACGGCGGTATTTTTGACGACAGCATGCGCTTTGACTCGCTTGAAGGCAAAAGCATCTCTGAATTTTTACGTGCAGGCTACAAAGGTACATTAGTAGGCGTAGGTAGTTATAGTTTTGAGTCAGCAAAAGAGGCTATTAACGATGCTAAGTTTGACTTAATCGCTATTGGTCGCCCACTTATTGCAAACCCAGATTACATTAGCAAAATTGCAAACGGTGAAGATTTAGTACCATACAGCGATGAAATGCTAGCTGAATTGAAATAAATTACTATTTGTAATAAGTTCTAGAAAATAATTAAGACACCCAAAGTTAAACCTTTGGGTGTCTTTTTTTGTACATATTCCCGCCATAAATCTTCCATATTTGTTTAATTTTTATGTAAATAAAGTTCATCCTCGTTGTCATATTTAAAATTCATACTGTCTGCGTTTTCATATTTCATAATTAAAATCAAACGGGACAACAATGTACGCTTTAAAAAACAAATCGCTTTTGAGCATGGCAATTGCCATGGCGGTATCAACATCTACTTATGCTAACGACAACACCATAGAAGAAGTAACCGTGGTTGCTAAACCAACCAGCTACGCTAACAATGTTATTGAGCCTGCAATGCTTGAGCAACAAAGTTCGGTATCGAGCATATTATCGGTTATTGATAACTTACCAGGTATTAGCATAAATGAAGGTGATGCATTTGGTGGCGACGATTGGTCTACTACAATCACCATGCGTGGTTTTAGTATTGATGGGAACCAACAACAATTAGGTATGACCGTTGATGGCATTCCCAATGGTGGCTCTAATTATGGCGGTGGTGCTAAAGCTAACCGTTACCTAGATAGCGAAAACCTGGCAACGGTTGAAGTTGGTCAAGGTACGTCTGATATTAAGTCGGCTTCACTTGAAGCACTAGGCGGGACATTTAACTTTGTAAGTAAAGACCCAAGCCTTGAAAAAGGCACTACCTTTGCTTATACCTCAGGCAGCCACGATGCCACGCGTTATTACTTTAGACACGAAACAGGCACTGTTTTTGATAACACACAAGCGTACGTAAGTTACTCGCAAACAGATACAAGCCGCTGGATTGGTTCTGGCAGTAATGGCGGTAAAGACAACCAACACGCTGAGCTTAAGTTTGTATCTAATTTTAACGACTTAACACTTACTGGTCGTTTATCTTACGATGATGTAAGCGAGACAAACTATAACAGCGTAAGCCTTGAGCAGTTTGAACAAACACCCGATTGGGATCAGCTAACATGGAATTGGACGGGAGTTCCGCACTTTGACCAAATGTTTGCAGAAGGTTGGGGGACGCTCCGTGAAAATACCTTAGGCTATTTAAAATTTGAATATGCGATTTCGCCAACTTCATTATTAACCGTCAGCCCTTATTACCATAAAAATTCAGGTCGTGGCGATTGGATCCCACCTTACTTAACAACGCCCGTTGATGAAAATGGCGACCCAACAACCGAGGGCGGTACTAATGCAGGCTCTTATGGTTTTGCTGATAGTGAAGGCAATCCGCTTGCACCAAATGCCGATTGTACGCAAAGTTTGAGCTGGCCATGGGAGTCGGGTCCTGGTTTAAATCCTGCGTGTTACGATGCAACAGCAACGCCGGTTATGTCTTACCGCCATACGCATTACAACAAAGATCGCTTAGGTGTAACGGCAAATTACCAAGCTACATTTGGTGATCACGATATAGAAGCGGGCTTTTGGTATGAGCAAAGCGAGCGTGACGAGTCGCGTGATTGGCACAAAGTAATTGATGCGCGTATTTATCATCACTTTGATAGCACGCCTTACTGGACACAATACAAAAACACTTTTGATACCGATACATTCAAATGGTACCTACAAGACTCGATTAATTTTGGTGACTTAACATTAAATATTGGTGCAAAACAGTATTTAGTTGAATTACAAAAGTACGACCACTTTGCTAACGAAAGATCAGATAAAGTAGATAGCGACTCAGACGTGTTATTTAGCGGGGGTGTATTGTATCAGCTAAATAACAGCACAGAATTATTTGCCAGTTACAGCGAGAATTTTTCCGCAATAAAAGACGGTGTACTTGAGCGAGACAGCTCAACACTTACAAACATAGAGCCAGAAACTGCCGACAATATCGACTTTGGTGTACGTTACCAAGCCGACAGATTAACCCTTACAGCAACGGCTTACAGTGTTAAGTTTGATAATCGCATTACCTTTATTGCCCCTGGTAGTGGCACAGACGGCATTGATTACACGATTGGTACAAATGGCTCGTACGTAAATGTAGGAGGCATTGACTCAAATGGGCTCGAGCTTGCAGCAAGCTATATGTTAACACCAAGCTGGAGCGTGTACTCGTCGTATACTAATAGCAGTTCTGAGTATTCATCCGATGATCCAAATGCATACGATTCACAGGGCGTAATATTAAAAGACGAAAGTGGTAATGAGGTAGCACCAAGCTTTAGAAAAGGCGACAGCATAATAGATTCATCAGAGGATTTATTTGTGGTATCTACCGATTACTTTAGCGATGGCTTTCGTGTTGGTTTATCGGCTAAATACACCGGTGAGCGCTTAGGCGCATGGCAAGACGAAGACACTCGCACGCGTAATAAAGTAGACGGCTACACCGTACTTGATTTTAATGCAGGTTATTCAACTGACGTAGATGCAGGCCCGTTTAAAGCCATTGACGTATCGTTTGTTGTTTATAACGTTACTGACAAAAGCTACTTAGCAGGTGGTACCGGTAACGGCGCTACTTATTACATTGGTGCGCCTCGCACCGCAGCAGTTACATTTACCGCTGACTTTTAATTAGGTTTTAGTAATTGAATTAAAATAAAGCCCATCATTGATGGGCTTTATTATATGAAAGGGCGCAAACGCGATGAAAACAATTATAAAAGTAATACTATTTAGCTTAAGTGTATTAGCGAGCAACTTTGCAACAGCAGCGCAAAATGTAGTGCTGATAACGCTTGACGGAGTACGCTGGCAAGAAGTATTTAATGGGGCTGATAATAGCTTAATTAATAATACTGATTTTGTTGAAAAGCCTGAGCATTTAAAGACCCAATTTTGGGCAAAAACAGCAAATGAGCGCCAGCAATTACTTATGCCTTTTTTAACGCAAGTAGTGGCTAAACAAGGCGTAATTATTGGCGATAGGACTAACGGCTCTACTATGTCGGTAAGTAACCCGTGGTATTTTTCATACCCTGGTTATAACGAAATACTCACCGGTGAAGTTGACGAAAATATAAATAGTAACAACAAAGTGCTCAACCCAAATAAAACTATTTTAGAGCGTTTAGATAATTTACCTGAGTTTAAAGGTAGCACAGCCTTATTTGGTAGTTGGGATGTATTCCCATACATTGTAAATACTAAGCGCAGTAACGTGTATGTAAATGCAGGTTTTATGTCAATTGAAGAGAATTTATTCACCGATGCGCCGCTGTTAAATGCGCTACAAAATGAAATTCCCAGTCCTTGGTATAACGTACGACTAGATAGTTTTACATATCGCTTTGCTAAAGCGTATATGTTGGCTAAAAAGCCTAAGTTGTTAGTAATAAGTTTAGGAGAAACCGATGACTTTGCGCATGATGGTCATTACGATCAATACCTTAAATCGGCAAGGCAAAGTGACGCCTTTATAAAAGACTTATGGGCAACCATTCAAACTACAGCGGGTTATAAAAATAACACCACACTAATTATTACTACTGATCACGGCCGTGGCAATAAGGCCAATGATTGGCAACATCACAGCTCTAAACGTGCACTTGCTGAACTAGAGTTAGGTGAAAATACCTACCCAGAAGGAATTGTTGGCTCTGAACATATTTGGCTTGCAGCCATTGGCCCCGCAATAAAAGGACGTGGCTTAATTAAAACTAAAAATGAGCTTAAACAAGCGCAAATAGCGGCTACCGTTTTAAAGGCTCTTGGGCAGAACCCAAATGAAATAAATTCAAATATGGCGCCTGCTATTAGCGAGATTTTAAAATGAAGAACCTATTAAAACCATTAACCCTATCTGCCTTGGTGCTGAGTTTGGTTATTAGCGCAAGTGTTACTGCTGCGCCATCTAAAATCCTGTTTGGTTCGTGTGGGCATCAAGATAAAAAAATACCCATATTTAATGCAATTAACAAAGAGCAGGGGGATTTGTTTATATTTTTGGGTGATAATATTTACGGCGATACCAACGATATGGATGTACTTGCCGATAAATACCAACGTTTAGGGGCAAAGGCTGGTTTTAAAACGTTGAAAGCGCAAACGCCTATTATTGCTATGTGGGATGACCACGATTATGGTCAAAACGATGCAGGTAAAGAGTATCCGCATAAAGAGCAATCACGCCAAATTATGCTCAATTTTTGGGATGAACCTGCAAACTCAGCGCGTCGCACTCGTCCTGATGGAATTTATACCTCGTACATGTATGGTGAAAATGAGCAAACCATACAAGTAATAATGCCTGATTTACGTTGGAACCGTGATGCGCTAAACCATGTAGGTGAGCTTGAATACTACACTAAGCGTAAGTTAAATAACCAAGGCCCGTATAGTCCTAGTGAAGTAAAGGGCGCATCAATGCTAGGTGAAGCCCAGTGGCAATGGCTTGAACAAGAGCTTAAAAAGCCTGCTGCAATAAAATTGATTGCCTCAAGCTTACAGCTTTTACCCGATTTTACAGGTTGGGAGTCATGGGCAAACTTTCCTGAAGATAGAAACCGTTTATTTGCATTGATTAAAAAGCATAAGGTAAATGGGGTAGTGATCATCAGCGGCGATACGCACTGGGGTGAAATATCAAAGTATCAGCAAAACCTTGATTACCCATTAATTGAGATGACCAGCTCTGGCTTAACTGAAAAGTGGAAAGATGTAAGCCCTAACAAACACCGAGTAGGGAATTTTACTCATAACGTAAATTATGGTGATTTAAGCATAGACTGGCAGCAAATTGACCCCACTATTTCACTTAAATTAAAAGGCATTGATGGCGAAGTAATAATGCAAAGTGACTTTAGTTTATCAAGTATTAGCCCTTATAAATAAACTCACTACTACGCACAGTATATAAAATAGATGCTGTGCGTATAAAATCTGTAAGTTAGTTCTTAACTCTCTGATTTATTAGAGCCAATTACCCGTTTGCGCTACCCCTAATATTGAAAATATCTTACACTGGTTTTATCTCAAGCAAGGTCAGTGCTATATGCTAAATATTATTCAATCAAACCGGATGGAAGCCCTGCAAGCGCAGTTCCACCAGCTATTAAAAATAAACCCATTGCAAAGTCCGTTCGACAAAGAGGTGGTGCTAGTGCAATCGCCGGGTATGTCGCAGTGGTTAAAAATAGGTTTGAGCGAAAACTTAGGGGTCGCAGCGCAGGTAGATTTTCCGCTGCCGTCGAGCTTTATTTGGCAGTTGTATCAGCAATTACTGCCAAATGTCCCTAAAGAGTCGGCGTTTAATAAACCTAACCTTGCTTGGAAACTGTTCGCAATTTTACCAATCTGCATTGATGAACCGCTGTATTTGCCGCTAAAAACTTATTTAGAGGGCGATATAGACGGGCAAAAAACCTTTGCACTGTGCGAAAAAATAGCCGATGTGTACGACCAATATTTAATGTACCGACCGCACTGGATAGCCACATGGGATAGCGGCAAAGATGAGCTTGATGACGTAGATGTAACCATTGCCCCATGGCAGCCTGACTTATGGCGACGCATTGTAAAACTAAGCCAAGAACTTGGGCAAAGCCAATTTCATCGCGCTAACATGCAAGGGCAATTACTTGCTGCACTTGAGACTATGGATAATAGCTTACTGCCACAACGCATTAGTTTATTTGGTATATCGGCGATTGCCAGCTCCCAGCTAGACGTATTTGAAGCGCTGAGTAAAAAAACCGAGGTTATATTATTCTTTTTTAACCCGAGTGAGCATTACTGGGGCGATATTATAGATGAAAAAACAGCAGCTAAAATAAGCGCTAAATACGCTAAAATGCCGCTGGTGGAAGCGCAACAAAAAAAACACACCAACCCAGATGAAGAATACTACTTTATAGGTAATCCGTTGTTATCGTCGTGGGGTAAATTAGGTCGCGACTATTTTGAGCAACTCGTACAGTTAGATGCCCGTTGGATTGATGGTTTTATTGATGTGTTTGACGACACCTTACTAGGGCAAGTACAAAGCGAGATTTATCAGCTTGCGTTTAAAGGTGAATCGCTGACCGATAACAAAGAGTGGTTTATAAACGACGAAGGTAAATTACCAATCAGCGCAACCGACACCAGCATTACGCTCAGCGATTGCCATACACCGCTCAGAGAAGTTGAGCGCTTGCACGACTACTTACTTAACTTATTTAATCAAAACCCAGCGCTTACCCCCAAAGACATAATTGTCATGATGCCCGATGTAGGCACTTACAGCCCTTACATTGAAGCCGTATTTGGCGGGGCACAAGGCAGCCGCTTTATTCCTTACGCATTGGCCGATTTAGCCATAGAGCAAGAAAAGCCTGTCCTTAGCTCATTTGCGAGTTTAGCTAACTTACCGTTTTCGCGCTTTGGTGTGTCGGATATTCTCGATTTATTACAAGTTACGCAAATAGCCGAAAAATTTGGGCTTGAAGCGCACGAATACGAGCAAATTCAATACTGGCTAGAACGTGTTGGGGTTAAATGGGGTATAAACGCAGCGCATAAAAGCAGCTTTGATTTACCCGCTATCGATTTAAATACCTGGCAACACGGGCTCAACCGTTTATTGCTTGGCATTGCCATGCGCGACGAACAATGCCCGTTTAACGGTATTTACAGCGCTGATGAAGTAGAAGGCATGGCGCTTGATACACTCAACAAGCTCGTGCACTTTATTGATGTACTGCAAAGCTTTAAAGAGCAGCTAACGCCTGATGACACGCTCACTAATAAAGCGCATATTTTAAGCGAGCTATTAAACGCCATATACGAAAGTGAAAGCGACGACAGCTGGGATTTATTAGTACTTCAAAACGTGCTCGAAGAGTTACAAAAACACCACGAAAACGGCGATTACAGCAAGGCGGTTTCGCAGCGTGTTGTTAGTTACTTAGTTAAACAAGGCATTCAAGAAAAAGGCGTAGGGCAGCGGTTTTTGGTTGGGCAAGTAAACTTTTGTACGCTTATGCCCATGCGCGCCGTACCATTTAAAGTGGTATGCATGCTGGGCTTAAACGATGCTGACTACCCGCGTAACGTACAACCCATTGGTTTTGACTTAGTGCCTTATTCTAAAAAGCAAAAAGGTGACCGATCACGTAAATTAGATGACCGCTACTTATTTTTAGAAGCGCTACTGAGTGCCCGCGACAACTTATACATGAGTTACATTGGTCGCTCGTGTTTTGATAACCAACCGCGCATGCCATCAACGCTTGTAAGTGAGCTGTTAGAATATATTGGCCGTAGTTTTGTATTAAACGAAAAGAGTGAAAAAACGCTGCCCGCATGTCTAATCAATCAGCAGCATTTACAGCCCTTTAATAGCCATTATTATTTAGCCGATGAGCAAGCTAATACTGTGCTGAGTAACCACAGTTACAACCCAATTTGGCTGCCAAGTGAGTCAATTAAACCAGAGCCAGTTATTGCACTTGATGTGACTGTGCCAGAGCAGCTAGATCTCGATGTGTTTATTAGAAGTGTGTGCAGCGCACAAGAGAGCTTTTATCAGCAAACATTAGGTTTACGCCTGCCACAATTTAACGAAGTAGCAAAAGACGAAGAACCATTTAGCCTAGATGCACTGCGCCGTTATTTTTACCTTGATGAAATACTTAAAGCCAATATAAACGAGCAACCACTGAGTACCGAGCAAATACTGCAGCGGGGTGAGTTACCTCAAGCCAATGTAGGCAGCCTCATATTTGAAAGTATGGAGCACCGAGTTGACGCGCTTGCAGGGCAAGTAAAAGAGCACATTAAAGGCGGGAAAAGTGAGCCGATAGAAGTTTTGCTTACCATTGAAGGCACCAAAATAGAGGGCTGGCTAAATCATGTTTATTTGCAAAAACAAGTGTTTTATCGCAGCGCCAGTATTAAAGCGAAAGATTTAATTAAAGGCTTTATTTATCACCTTGCAGCGCAAAGTATGGATCAACAAGTAGAAACATTGTTACTTGGGCTTGATAAGCAAATTACCTTTGCGCCCATAAGCAAAGCCGATGCCGATGCACTATTAGCCGATTGGTTTGAGTTATACAAAGCGCTGCGCGCAGAGCCTGTGCCGTTTTTTCCGGTAAGTGGTTATGAGTACGTTAAAAGCGGCGGCGATATAACAAAAGCAATGAGCAAATTTAGCCCGCAATACATAGGGCGAGGCGAGGGCGAAAATCCGTATATTCGCTTAACGGTGCAATCGCTAAACGATTGCCAAGACGAATTTATAAAATGGAGTGATAAATTGCTCACGCCTTTATTTGAACACGCAAAGGAGAGTGACCATGCAAGCGCTTAATCCTCTTACTATGCCGCTCATTGGTCAAAGTTTAATAGAAGCCAGTGCGGGTACTGGTAAAACTTATACAATTACGGGACTGTATTTACGTTACTTACTAGGTATGCAAATAGAAGGTGAGTTAAATACGCCGCTCAGTGTTGAGCAAATTTTGGTAGTAACCTTTACCGACGCCGCCACCCAAGAAATTAAAGACCGCGTACGCAGCCGAATTATTGCTGCGCGCGACGCATTGCTTGGGCAAGATCCAAATGACGAACTCATTGAAGGCGTAATTGCCAAAATTGACGATAAACACCGCGCGTTTGATTTACTCGATGCAGCTGCTAAATCAATGGACGAAGCCGCTATTTTTACCATTCATGGCTTTTGTCAGCGGATGCTAAAACAACATGCGTTTGAGTCGGGTGTGGCGTTTAATCTCGAATTTATTTTAGATGAGCGCGACATATTACTCGAAACCATTAAAGATTTTTGGCGTGCGTTTGTATACCCACTTAACAAAGAACGCACCGATGCTATTTTAGATGTATTTGCCGCACCCGAGGCTTTATTCGCTCAAGTGGCGAGCATTTTAAACAAAGCTAATGCGCACATTACGCCACAAATAAAATTAGACGATGTATGGAAGGCGCGTGACGAGTACATAACCCGTGTACCTGCATTTAAAAAAGCGGTGTTAGAGCAAGAGTTTATAGGTGCTATAAAAGGCTCGGGTTTAAGCGGGTCTAAAACGCCAGCACGAAAAGGCAGCCTTGGTGCGCTTGAGGCATTTTGTTTAGGCGGTGATTTGTTTTTTGAATTTGGCACTAGCAAGTATTCGTTTGAAGTGTGGAGTACAGAAAACTTAAGCGATGCAGGCAACTATAAAAAAAATCAGCCATTATTTGTGCATCCATTGCTGAGTCAATTTGACGAGCTTGCCGCCCTTAATAACACCATAAACCAAGGGCTCAAAATAGCAGTTATACAACATGCAGCACGCTGGGTAAAAGCTGCAATAGTTAAGCGCAAGCAAGAGCAAAGCGTGATCACCCCAGATGACTTACTGACCAATTTACACAGTGCGCTTAATAACGAGCAAGGCGACGTACTGGCGCAAAAAATTGCGCAGTTGTTTCCGGTTGCCATGATTGATGAGTTCCAGGATACCGATCCGATTCAGTACGGTATTTTTAGTAAAATTTATGGGCAACAAAATACCACGCTTGCCATGATAGGCGACCCTAAACAGGCTATTTATGGCTTTAGGGGCGCGGATATTTTTACGTATATTGGCGCAAAAGAGGCAGTACAGACTGATCAGCAATTTACGCTGGGTACTAACTTTCGCTCAAGCACCGATATAGTAAATAGCGTTAATAGTTTATTTGGCAAACACGCTAACAGCTTTATTTATAACGACGCCATACCGTTTAACGCAGTAGCTGCTAAAGGTAAAAAAGCGGATGACTCTTTTTTAATTGATGGCAAACCCGCTACCGCATTCGAATTTAATGTATTTGTAGATGAAGCCGCCGATGAAAAAAACAAACCAACTAACAAAGGTGTAGGGCAAGCGCATTTAGCCACTCACTTTGCTAATAAAATAGTGACCCTGCTTGAAAAAGCAAAACAAGGGGACGCGTGCATTGGCAGTACCCCTGTAAGCGCTGCCGATATTTGTATATTAGTGCGCGACCGTGTTGAAGCGCAAATAATGAAAAAAGCGCTTAGCGAAGCCAAAATAGCCAGCGTGTATTTATCGCGAGAAAGCGTTTTTAGCCAAGAGCTTAGTCATCACCTACTTAACTTTTTAACAGCGCTGCATGGACAATATGATGAGTCATTGCTGCGCGGTGTTTTAGCTGGTCCATTATTTTGTTTAAGTTATAACGAAATACATGCACTCGCCGATGATGAAAATAAATGGCAAGAGCATTTAAACTTTTTTGCTCAACTTAGCCACATTTGGAACAAGCAAGGCGCTATGGCAATGCTTGAGCGCTTAATGAGCCATAACCAGCTTAGCGCTAAATGGCAAGGATTGGGATATAACGTTGAGCGTTGGCTGACTGACTTTAGGCATTTGGGCGAAATACTTCAGCAAAAACAAATAGAGCTTGAAGGCACGCTGCGTTTACTGCGATGGTTTGCACAAAAGGTAAGCCAACAAGACGGTGAAACAGTACAAGTGCGCCTAGAAAGTGACGCCAACTTAGTTAAAATTGTCACTATGCATGCCTCAAAGGGGCTTGAATACCCACTGGTATTTATGCCGTTTGCTAGTGGCTATCGCGAAACAAAAGAAGCGCTTTATCACAATAACGGCAAGCTAGTTTACGATTTAAGTAAAGACGAAGATGCCCTTCAAAAAGCAGAGCAAGAGCGCTTAGCTGAAGATTTACGCCTGCTGTATGTAGCACTTACTCGCGCTGTGCATTTTTGTGCGCTTGGTGTTTATAACATTGGGCAAGGGCAAAGTAGCCGCTTAGCAATGCAAAGTAGTGCACTAGGGCATGTTTTATTTGCAGGGCTTGAGCTTGCCAGTAGCCAAACATGGCGCACGCATTTAAGTGAGTTTTGCGACGCTAATAGCGCGATGAGCTATCAGCAATTTACCTCGCAAACGTTATTAGAACAGGGAAAGCTTTGTTTTAGTAATAGTAAAATTGCGCAGCAAACATTAAGTGTTAATAGAGTAACGGCAAATATTGAGCGTAACTGGCGAGCAACCAGCTTTAGTGCGTTGAGCTTTAAAAAGCACAGCGACCAATTAGCCCCAGGGCGAAGTGATGAAGATCACGAAAAAGACGAGTTTGCAGTGCAAGAGGACGAACTGCCATCACCTTATAGTTTTCCTAAAGGGCCAAAGCCGGGTAGCTGTTTGCATGAAATATTTGAACAAATAGATTTTATTAGCCCAATAGTTCACCCAACTAATACCGAGCAAAACTTATCTGAGGTAGTTAAGCGCAGTCTTGAAAAGTACCACATAGGTGAGCAATGGCGAGAAGTGGCTGAAAAGTGGGTACTCGATGTTCTTGCGTGCCCCCTAGATAAAAGCTCTCTAGAAAACAGCCTTCTTTCATTGGGTGTGCTTACACCCAATGATTGCCTAGTCGAAATGGAATTTAATTTACCCCTTGAGAGCTTAAGTGCACCTAAGCTAAACGAAATGCTGGTGAAACATTTTGGCTTTACGCAAAGTAAGCTTGAATTTTCACAAGTAAAAGGCTTGTTAAAAGGCTTCGTCGATTTAATATTTTGCTACCAAGGTAAATATTATATTTTAGATTATAAGTCTAATTATTTAGGCAGTACACCAGCTGATTACGAAGGCGATATGCTTGAGCAAGCGATGAGCAGTCATCAGTATCATTTACAGTATTTAATCTACACGGTAGCGCTGCATCGTTTATTAAAACAACGTATAGCTGATTACTCGATAGAAACCCATTTAGGCGGCGTGTATTACACGTTTTTACGTGGAATGCCGACAGGGCAAGGCGTGTACTTTAAAAAGCTAACTGAAGAACAAGTGATTATTTTAGATGGCTTATTTAGCCAAGGAGCTATGCTATGAGCGATTTAAATGAGCAACCTGGCTTGTTTGACGATATAGACGAGACACTTAATAACGAAGCCGCAGAGCCTCTTACTTTAAAAAATGTAGCACAAGATGCCCCATTAGAGGACATTGTGTTAAATAATACGATTACCGAAGTCCCGTTACTTGAGTATTTATTAGCGCAAAACCGACTGCGTGTAGTTGATGTTAAACTCGCAGAATTACTGTGTGCTAATGACATTGAGAAAACTCACAATGAACTGTTTTATATTATTTTATTGCTGTGCTTATCGCAGCAAAGCCAGCATAGCTGCCTAACCTTAAGTGAAGTTGATTGGAGTAATCCTTTTAATTTGCGCAAAAGCGACTTTAATAAACTCGATGGCAATGTACCCAGTACGCTAAGCCCGTTTAGTGATGATTTTAACGTACATACGGCGCTTAATTATTTACAAAGCCATGAAAGCGTGGGCGAAAATAAACCACTGCAGCTGTTTAACGAGCGACTTTATTTTGCGCGCCTTGCCGGTTATGAGCAAACACTCGCGGATAGACTATTAAGCATGAGCGAGCGAAAGCTCAATATTAATAATGAAGTATTGGCTGAACTTTTAAATACCTATTTTCCTGCTGATTCAACAATTGAAACTGATTGGCAAAAAGTGGCGTGTGCGATTGCCGCCACCAAAGGCTTTAGTGTGATCACGGGTGGGCCTGGCACAGGTAAAACCACTACAGTGACTAAGTTGTTGGCTATTTTACAGTCACTTTATGAAACAGCACCCCTTAGCATTAAACTTGTGGCCCCTACAGGTAAAGCCGCTGCACGCTTGAGTGAGTCAGTCTTAGGTGCTAAAAATAAACTAACAATTATTCCTGATAATATTAAAACGCTGATACCACAAAACGCTCAAACTATTCATCGCTTATTGGGCGTAAAACCGTTTACTAATAAATTTAGGCATAACAAAAGCAATCCGCTGCATTTAGATGTACTAATTATTGATGAAGCCAGTATGGTCGATTTATCGCTGATGGCTAAATTAATAGAAGCACTGCCCGCGCACGCGCGATTAATACTCCTAGGTGATAAAGATCAGCTTGCCTCGGTAGATACCGGCAGTGTAATGAGCGATTTATGCCAAGGTTTAACACTTGGGCAAACGCCAAGCTACTCGCAAGCACGTTGTGATGAGCTAAATAGTTTATGTTTTAATAATAAACCTAAACTCGTATCGCAAAGCGTGAGTGAATTTAAACTTGCAGATTGCATTGCCTTTTTACAGCACAGTTATCGATTTGACGCACAAAGCGGTATTGGTCAACTAGCACTTGCGGTAAACACCAATAACACCGGTATTTTAAATTACGTAGAGCAAGAAAGTAGTGAAGGGCGTTTTAACGATGTAATTTTAGATTACGACTTTGTAGCAAAACCGATTGAAAAGCTCGTTAAAAGTGCAGCAAGTCATTATGCAAAATACCTTAACTTAATAGCCCAAGGTGCAGATGTTGCACAGGTGCATACTGCTTTTGCTAGTTATCAGCTTTTAGCTGCAGTGCGAGAGGGCGATTACGGCGTTAATAGCTTAAATCAACGAATAGAGCGCGTGTTGCAACAGCAAGGTTTAATTACCGTAAGTCCTAATACTCACCACTACACGGGTATGCCTATTATGGTGAGCCAAAACGATTATCAACTTAAGTTATTTAACGGTGATATTGGTATTTTAATGCCCGATGAAAGTAATCAGCTCAAAGCCATATTTATTGACGAGCAAGGTAATCAACGAGCATTTTCGCCAGCACGACTCCCTGCACACGATAAAGTATATGTAATGACTATTCATAAATCACAAGGCTCAGAGTTTAGCTACACAGCCATGGTACTGCCACCGCTAAAACAAGCGCGCATGGGTATTAACAGGCAATTAGTGTATACGGGAATAACCCGCGCTAAAAATAAGTTTGAGCTGGTGGCTGACAAAAAAGTACTGCAATTAGCAATGAATAAAAGCGTATCGAGAGCGTCTGGATTGTATGAAAGATTAAAGTTTGAGAATTAAAGGTTCTGCTGGGACATAGAAGTTATTTTATTGATGTATCCACATATTTGTAGATACCAGTGTTTATGTATTGGCTATTTTAAAACTTTCTGAATCTAGTAATTAAAGCTCTTATTATTTATCGCGTTATAAATAATATCTTCTATAATAAAATTAATTATATATTGAATGTATTAGTAGGGATATTAATGTTTTTTTCTAAAAATAAACAAAACGAAATAGCTTCTCTAAAAGCTGAACTTTACCCATTACAACAAGTGTGGGAAGGGCTTTACCGAGAGATGTTAGTACTAAACATTCTTTATGATGGCCGAATTTCGCACGCCAATGATAAGTTTTTAGAAAACCTAGGCTACAGTGAAGACGATCTAACTAATAATTCTTTTGACGATTTTATTACAGATTCGTCTCGTCAATCTTCAGAATTTAAAAGCCTACAGCAAGCTATTAAAAAAGAAGGGCATTGGGGCGGTGCATTGCAAGTTATGCGCAGCGATGGTAAAGCTGAATGGTTACGTTTAATAGTACATCCAGTAAAAGGGGAGCAAGATCAGTTGCTCTATTTTTCTATATTCGGAAGTGTACTTACAAAAACAATTACGGCTTCTCGCGAGCAAAGCGATACTATTAAAGCGATATATCGCTCTATGGCGGTAATTGAATTTGATTTAGAGGGCCATGTCTTAAAAGCAAATGATCAGTTTTTAGCTGCAATGGGTTATCAAGAAAGTGAAATACTAGGTAAACATCACCGTACGTTTTGTGAGGCTTCAGAGTATAACTCTCAAGAGTATCTGCAATTTTGGGCTAAATTAAGAGAAGGTAAGTTTATTGCTGAGCGTTTTAAGCGCGTAGATAAACATGGCAACATTGTTTGGCTAGAAGCGTCATATAACCCAATCTCAAATGACGCGAATGAGCTTTATAAAGTGATGAAGTTTGCAACTGTTATCACTGATCAAGTAAATCAAGAAATTGCGATATCACAAGCTGCCGAAATTGCTTATAGCACTTCAACCCAAACTGATAAAAAAGCAGAGCAAGGCGCGAGCGTTATACAAGATACAGTCGCAGTAATGACTGAGCTGGCTATTAACATGGAGCAAGCTGCAAATGAAATTTCAGCGCTTGATCAGCAGTCGCAACAAATATCGAGTATTGTACAAAGCATTAGTAGTATTGCTGAGCAAACAAATTTATTAGCATTAAATGCCGCAATTGAAGCGGCAAGAGCTGGCGAGCAGGGGCGAGGCTTTGCTGTGGTTGCAGACGAGGTCCGATTGCTTGCATCGCGTACCTCAAAAGCAACAGAAGAAATTGTAGAAGTTGTACAGCGCAACCAATCACAAACCCAAAATACGGTGGCTGTAATAGAAAAAGGTAAAGAGAAGGCAGAGCAAGGCTTGGCGTTATCTAAAGAATCTGGTGAAGTGATGCAAGAGATCCAACAAGGTGCACAAGAAGTTGTAAATGCGATTGGGCAATTTACCAGTGAACTTAAAGCTAACGGTTAGATTAGCTTCGTCCTTATTCTAAAGCGGGCACTTTCAATGGTATCCGCTTTAATCTTACTACCCTCAATATACCCCTTGAAACCCATCTAATAATTTCAAATATAACAACTATACCTCTATTAACTCATTAATCAGTATGAAATAAGTTTCTTCTCTTCTCTAAATGATAATAAGTTGTTGCATTTTTGTTCGTTGTTCCTAATACTAGAGTCTGTTGATCTTTCAAGGTTAAATTTGCAGCAGTCTGTTTGGTATTTAGGCAAGGCAGAGCCTAAGTAGTGTGGTTGTTCCCCATAAATAGGCGATAACGTAGCATTAATGCCAAACAGACGCTGCCCAAAGGATACTTCCTAGAGGCTATTTACTCTTTGTTGCTCGGTTTTTACTTAGCCCACTAGGTTACAAATCTCGCGCCGTGATTAAATAGCCTCTAGTTTGAACAAATTTTAATCCGCAAAGAACAACAGACCCTAGTGAACACCTAAGCTGACAAGCTTATGTAAACCAACATGAATACCTTAAATGATAATAAAATATTAAGTACACAACATTAAGGAATTGTATGAACAACACAAAGCGTACACACAAATTAATTAAGCCAAGCCACCTAATTGGTGCGGGGTTAGCTATGTTAATGAGCTTTTCTGCAGCGAGTAAAGACTACAAAATTATATTAATTCATGGGTTACAAACTTCGCAAATAACAAATAAGTCGGGTAGTGATGTAATCAATGATGGTGAAACATATTGGCAATCGTACTGGAATAATCGTGCAGATGAGCGAATTGATTGGCCTGCTTATGAGCGTATTGAAGGTAAAATTGCTACCGATTGGGTGTGGCCAAAGCTAAAGCAAATTTCACGCTCTAATTTATGCAGTGATGGCTGTGTATTTGTAACACATTCAACAGGAGACTTAGTTGCACGCCATATTATTGATAATCAAGAAAACTGGTTAGAAAACGAAGGCTTAGAGCCGCTTAATATTGTTGCTACGTTTGATTTAGCAGGCGCGGGTGGTGGAAGTGAGCTGGCTGACGTAGCTGTTAGTGCTTTAACTGGCGCATCATGGAACTTTGCGGTCGATGCAGCACTCAAATGGTGGCTAGGAAGTGATGTAACCGAGGCCGTTGGTGTATTACACGATTTAAAAGTGAATAATGCACGTAAAATATCTCCATTTCCTGATGCACGTACACCTCGTTTACGCTTTGTTGCCGATGGAAATGCATATTTGGGTTTAACGGGTGGTTTTTTAAAAGGCAATGATGATTCGGTTGTTGCATCGCACTCTTCATGTGGTGCCAGTTCGGCTGGCTCGTTTGGAAGTTGTAGCAGCAGTATTGATACAAATGGCCATTTAAAATCGCAAGGTGATGCAGTAAGTAGCTTTATGCCAAACCATTATCCAATGATGATGAGTGACAGTTATAGCCATAACGAAATACATAACGCGCAGCGAAAAGGTAATGTAACAATAGCCATGAATAACGTAAATGTGGAAGGTGACAATGTAGGTTTTAATACGTTTGATAAAACTACAGGTAGTTGGTTTTGGAAAAAACAATATCGTTATATTAAGGATTCAAATAATTTAAGCGCATCAGCACTTATTTATAATGTGATTCCATAACATACAAGGCGTGTAGTTAAAAACTATACGCCTTATAAAAGATTGAAATATAAAAATGAAAAAATTTTATGCCGTTGCTTTAATTATTAGCACTATTTTATTCTCGCTATGGTTTACAGGTAAAAATGATGCTCATAAAGTTGTTGAGCCAATAACACCTCAGGTTAAACACAGTGCGAGCGTAGCTGATTTATCGCCTGTAAAAGTGATCCCTATAGACGTACCTACAGCAAAAAAAACACAATCAAAAAAACAAATCGCGTTTAATGAAGACTTAACAAAAGCAGCGCAGCAAGTGGTTATGCAATATGAAAGTGCACTTAAATTTCCTCCTTATTCTCAGCCATTGAGTCCATTAGATGAAGATCGATTAAAGCCAAATCAATTCTACCCGGTATCGAGCCCTATTGATGAAAGTGGCGATGCTTTAACGTTAAGTCTTAAACAATATCGTTTTGTATACCCAGAAGAAATAACAATAAAGATAAGCGCCCAAGGGCTTGGAAAAGTGGTCGTTGAGCTTGCAAATACTGATACAAAAGAAGTGTTAAATACCCATACAGGCAATGCGCGTGACGGTGAAGCAATTATTACATTTGAAGAGGATGAAGATTACCCTCGTAGCTTACAAGTGTTTGTAGAGGGTGATGTTGCGGGTAAAAAAGTTCCCGTAGTTGCGCAAATTCAATATATGCCGCCGAGTGCAACTTTAACAGGTTTTGAAACTGCTTATGCACAAAACGAAAACATGATTTTGCCAGCTAACATAGTGGTAGTAAAAAGTGGTTTGTATCGTGTTAGGGCTAATTTATACAGTGGCGATACACCACTTGCTCATTTAGTATCTAAAGAGCGGTTAACGAAGGGAAGCCAAACTCTTAATTTGAAAGCTCATTGGTCGGTGCTACCACAAGGCATTACAGATATGCGCTTAAGCGACTTTGTTATTGAGAGAATGTCGCCAAGCCCAGGTGAGCGAAATAGCTTTGGGAATAGTGAAATAAGTCACTTTGATATTAACGATTTTTCGTACGATAGCTTGCAGCAATTACCATATCAGGCTAATGCACAAGAAAAGTTAAGTTTGGAATTTTTACAAGGCTTAGCTGAGAGTTAAAAATAGAACGCAATGCTGAATTGGTAAATTTAAGGGGGTTGTACATAAATACAACCCCCTTAAATTTGTTAGCTTAGATTTATAGTAACTACACTTGGCGCTTCTTGTTCATCAAGCTCATTAGCAACAGGCACTTTAGGAATATCTGGTTTATCAAGGGCTATATCGCCACCATCAATTACTTCACCGGTTTGTAAGTTTTTAAAATCAAACAAGTCGGCGTCAGCTAAATGTGAAGGCACTATGTTTTGCATTGCCGTAAAAATGCTTTCAATACGACCTGGGTGCTCCGCATCCCATTTAGCGAGCATTGTTTTTGTATGTTTACGCTGTAAGTTTTCTTGCGAGCCACATAGGTTACACGGAATGATAGGGTAACCTTGTACAAATGCGTATTGGCTTATGTCGCTTTCTTTACAGTATGCAAGTGGGCGAATAACCATATGCTCGCCGTTATCACTCATTAATTTAGCCGGCATACTTTTTAGCTTTCCGCCGTAAAACATATTTAAAAACAATGTTTCAATCATGTCGTCACGGTGATGACCAAGGGCTATTTTAGTAGCGCCTAGTTCTTTTGCTGTGCGGTATAAAATACCACGACGTAAGCGTGAGCAAAGTGAACACGTTGTTTTACCTTCAGGGATAATATCGGTAACAATACTGTAAGTATCTTCTTCTACAATTTTGTATTCAACATTTAATTTATCAAGATACTGGGGTAAAACATGCTCAGGAAAATCAGGTTGTTTTTGATCAAGATTTACAACAACTAGGTCAAACTTTATAGGTGCTACACGTTTTAAATGTTGAAGCATTTCAAGCATTGTGTAGCTATCTTTGCCGCCAGAAAGGCATACCATTATACGGTCACCTTCTTCAATCATATTGAAGTCCATAACGGCTTGACCAGTTTGGCGACGTAAACGCTTTTGCAGCTTATTTAAGTTAAATTGAGCTTTAGCTTGATCTGAGTGTGACAATTACGCCCCCTAGTAAAACAATACAGCAAAGTTATTTGCTAAAAATAAAGGGGCGTATTATACCCAAACCACCTGAATATGCGAGTTTAGGATGTAATTAAAATTGATTTAAACGTGCCTTATTAACACGTAAAAATAACTCGCTTATAACTTGCACATAAAGCTTAAAATTAATCCTTTGCCATAGGGCTCACGTAACCATCGGGTTTGAGTGCCAGTACATCACAGTCTAGGCTATCAATTACATGCTCTGCTGTATTACCTACAAGAGCGGCACTTAAGCCCGTGCGGCCTACAGTACCAATAACAACTAATTCGCTATTTAACCGCTTCGCTACATCAGGGATTACATCCTCCGGCAGGCCTTCTTCAATAAAACATTGCTCTGGGTTTAAATTAAACTCTGCAGCAAGTGCATTGGTTGATTCATGATGATGCTTTTTAACTGATTCGTTATAAAGTCCTGGGTTAAACTCAGGAATTTCGATGGCAATATTAATAGGAGTTGCAGGGTAGGCATTAACTAAATTAAGTTTTGCGTTGGCAAGTTCACATAAATATTGTGCGTCTTTAATAACGCGTTTATTAAGTGCTACATGTTCTTCATTTTCACTAACCGCATTTACAGCAGCTAAAATATTACCGTTTGCTGGCCATGCCATTTCTTTTACAAATAATACCGGAGCGGGGCATTTGCGTACTAAGTGCCAATCGGTCGGGGTAAAAATAACTGATTTAAGTGCACCATGTTGATGTGTGCCTTTAATTACTAAATCGTACTTTTCATCAATTACAGTATCGATTATGGCTTCGTAAGGGCGGTTATGCCAAACCACTTGGGTTTCAATATTTATATCTTTGTAAGGGGAAACTAAATCGTTTAGCCATAGCTGGCGATCTTTTAGTACGGCATCGCGCATTGCTTCGCGTTCATCGCCAGATAGCATAGTCGTCATTTCGTAAGAGAAGTCGTAAACCGTCATAAAGGCGGTAATACTTGCGCCAGATTTTTTAGCTAAATCTATTGAACGTGCTAAACCGTGTTGATCATCTTTGGTGGGGTCAATAACCGCAATAATGCGTTTAATAGTGTTCATATGCTACTCCATTTACCTAACGGGTGTACATTTAGTGTAACGTAAATATAAAACAGTTAAAGGGGTAGCATATAAATTGTTGTTCTAAATCAAAAAATATTTTCGTTCCAAGTTTTAAATATACTTGATGTTTTTTTGCTCTTTTTTAATTTATAGCGATTTAATTGCGGTGCATGTTTGCCTTTTATAGATTTCCATTTCCTATTCATTGGTAGTACGTAAGTTGCATCGACTCAGTCTCACCTAAGGCCAAAATAGACTGAAGAAGCCTTAACTCATAAGGATATCTAAAATTTAGTAACTCAAAGGCTGTGAAATATACTGAAAAGTTACTTTAAACTAAAAAATTATACTTTTTAATTATTCTTAGATTCCAGTAATATATTATTTTCTTGGGAAAATCCGTAAGTTTCTTTTACAAAGCTTACCCCTGGGAGTAGGTTATAGGTATTGTCTTTAATTGTAGAAAATAAATAATTTTTCCCACCGCGAGTAAATAAGTTAATTAGATCCCAGTATTTTTTTTCTGGGTAAACGGTCATATCAATATCAAGAAAGTGATTATTATTGATATAAATGCCTCTTACGTAATTATCGTCAATGAGCTCTCCCGTCACATCAGATTGTATTCTAATACCCCCTTTCGAACGTATAATACTGTTATGCGTAAAATAAATACTCCCCCAATTAAAAGGAATTGTCACACTTTTTGGCTTGTTTGGATAAGCATTGAGTATAAATTTTTTTGTGTCTAAAAAAGTATTCGCAATGATTTTAACATTTGAATAATAGGTCAGCTCGATAGCAGTACCTTTTGTATTTCTAAACGTATTATATCTTACTAAAGCCTTAGACACTGGCTTTACAGAGGCGAATTTTAAAGAGCCTTTCATGCCTTCGAAAGTATTATTTTCAACTCTAATATCATGCGTACCACCAAAGTTATTATTCCAAGGGTGAGTTGTCGTAACTTGCGTGATATTTTCAAAGTAATTATTACTAATCTTGATTCTGAAAGAATTAATAGGTCCTTCGAAAGAAGATAAGTGAGAAGAAGTAGCTCTAATTGCTGCATCTCCGAAGTTAAAAAATTGATTATGATGCACTGAAATATCAGAAGAACCAGCTAAAAGTAAACCTTGCTCGCCCCAAGCGTAATTAACCTTATCTTTTGTTAGCCCTTCAAAGATGAAGCCTTCAATAGTTACAAAATGTGAGTTATAGAAAGCTAAAATATATTCACCTTCAAATCTATCACACTTTCTCAGCACTACTCCCTTTTTTGCAGAGATAACAACATTACTGATGTTTTTAAAAATTATAGCTGAGCAAATATCATAAACGCCTGGTTGTTCAATAATTAATTCACCATTCTCCTCAGTGTTCAAAATTAATTCTTTTAACGATTGAGAGTCATCGGCCCCATCATCTGGAATCATGAAACTTAATGCTTGAGCACTGAATATACCTAAAGAAAAAATAAACAAGAGACATAAAATATTACGCATAATATTTCCTTTCATTTAGTGAATAAAATAGAAGTTTTTAACGATGATAAAATTGCATTATTGCTTTTGTAAAATGCGCTGCGCCAAATAATGGTACTGAGTTAAATGAAGTTCTTTATTTGTAGAACTTTAATTAAGCCCACTTCTAAAGTATTAGTCGAAGGTAAGTGTAATTGCAATAATTACACTTTATTTACATAACAATTACGAGTAAAGGATTGTTATTCGAGGCAGGTACTAACGAGGTTTTACTATTGCTGCGGTTTTAGCCAAGGCATCATTATCTAAAATTGTAATAAATTTACCCTCTACTTTAATTAAGTCAGCTTTTTGAAAACGACTTAATAAACGGCTAATGGTTTCTACTGTTAGGCCTAAGTAATTGCCTATTTCGCCACGAGTCATTGTAAATCTAAATTCTTTACGCGAAAAACCACGCTCACCAAAACGCTCTGACAGGTTATAAATGAAACTAGCTAAGCGTTCCTCTGCTGATTTTTTATTGAGTAATAGCAGCATTTCTTGATCGTATGTAATTTCACTGCTCATTAAGCGCATTATTTGTTGGCGAAGCTTTGGTAATTTTCCTGATAGTTCATCAAGAGTATCGAATGGGATTTCGCACACCATTGACGTTTCAAGTGCTTGCGAAAAACTGGGATGAGTCATTTTACTTATTGCGTCAAAACCAACTAGGTCGCCCGCTAAATGAAAGCCGGTAATTTGCTCATCACCTCGCTCCGATAGCGTGTACGATTTAAATGAACCAGAACGAACCGCATAAATAGCCTGTAAAGGTGCACCTGATTCAAATAGATAGTCGCCTTTATGGAGTGGTTTTTTTCGCTCAATAATTTCGTCAAGCTTGTCCATTTCTTGGCCATTAAGTGAAAATGGCAAACACAATTGACTAATACTGCAGTTATTACAGCTAATAGCACAATTACCTTTAGCGCGACTTTGAGAGAAATCCATAATTTAATCCGTTTAAATTTTTATACACGACTGCAAAATAACCATAAAGGTTAATAATGCGAATAGATTAATGTACCAGTTTGTCAGTTGCAATAATCAATAAGTAGATACCATACCAAATTATAACACTGCCTAATACAATTCGGGTCCATGGATGGTTAATAATAGTATTTAGTTTTTGCGCGGTAATGCCTAATGTGATCATCGCGGGAAAAGTACCCAAAGCGAAGCAAAGCATAACTAAGGCACCGTCTAGGGCACTTGGGCTAGTCATCGCCCATGTAAGCGCTGAGTATACAAGCCCACAAGGTAGCCATCCCCACAACGCACCGTAACCTAGGGCTTTAAAAGGAGAGTTAATAGGCATTAAATATTTATTTAGCTTAACAATATGTTGCCACACCAAGGTTTTACCAATTTTCTCTAACCATTGCAAAGTAGGGCCCAAGCGCATTATATACACACCAACGAGGAGCATAAAAATAGCTGCAATGAACGAAAGTACTAAAGAGAAGGAGGTGTTTTGCCTTGCAAATTGGCTGCTAATACCAGCAACAAGTGCGCCTGCTGCCATGTAGCTCAGAGCACGTCCAATATTATAAGCAAATGAATAGGTAAATGTTTTGCGTTTGTCACTTGCTAGTTGTAATGAGCTTGCAATACCGCCACACATAGCAATGCAATGACCGCTACCTATTAGCCCCATTAAAAAAGCGCTGGTATAAAGAGGGTCAATCATTACTTTTGTTATGTTGCTCTTTGTCATCTTCAAACAAAATACTATGACCTTGCTTGTTTAAGTCAGAAAACTGCTCGCTTTTCACTGCCCAAAAGAAAACACCAATAGCAATAATGACGAACAAAATGGCGATAGGGATCAAAATGTAAATTATGCTCATAACTTTAATAGCCTTAGTGAATTACTAATCACAATAATTGAGCTGGCAGACATGCCAATAACAGCCATCCAAGGAGCAACTAAGCCCAACGCTGCCAGTGGTAATATTGAAGCATTATACAATAAAGACAGCGCAAGATTTTGCTTAATAATACGTCTGGTTTGTTTTGCTACATTAAGTAAGTGACCAATGGAGGCTAAATCGCTATTAAGAAGTACTACATCGGCGCTATTTTTTGATATGTCTGCACCGGTTTCCATAGCAATAGATAAGTGCGCACTAGCAAATACCGGGCTGTCGTTTACACCATCACCTACCATTGCAACGACTTCATTTTGTGAAGACCATTGCTCAACGGCGGTTTGTTTATCTTGTGGAGAACATCCAAATTGCACACTTTCAAGTTTAAGTTGCTTAGCTACTTTTTGCCCAGCATCTGACGCGTCACCGGTTAACATGTGACACGTTAAGTTTTGCGATTGAAGTGAGTCTATAAGCTTTTTAGCATCGCTTTTCACTTTATCAACAAAGTAAAAACGTGCAACAACTTGCTTATTTATATACAAGCTCGCTTGTGCATTTGATTTTTTGCTATTAAACCAACCACTTTTACCAATTGCGTAATGATTAGTTGCATCTTGTGCGCTAATTCCCAGCCCTGGATGTACTTCAACGTTATTAAGACTGCGGTGAGCTGGCGTAAACTCATCAAATGCACTGGCGATAGGGTGCTCAGAATAACGCTCTAGCATGGCTGCCATATCTAGCACTTGCGCTTTTGTATACTGTTTATCGATTATATCTACTTCATCAAGGCTAAATTTACCTTGCGTAAGCGTGCCCGTTTTATCAAATGCAAATAAAGTAATTTGAGAGAGGGTTTCGAGCACATGCGCTTGTTTTATCAATACACCTTTGCGAGTAAGCGTTGCCACCGCACATGTAAGCGCGGTAGGTATAGCTAAGCTCAGGGCACACGGGCAGGTAGCAACTAAAACCGAAATGGTAATCCAAAATGCGTGTTCAGGATCAATTTGGTACCAGCCAATGGCTGTAAGTGAAGCAAATATAAGCAGGCACGCTATAAACCATTGCGCAACTTTATCTGTAATTTCAACCAGTTTAGGGCGTTTAGTTAATGCATTATGTTGCAAGCGTATAATTTGATTTAAAAGCGTATTTTGGCCAATTTTATTAATTTTTATTTCAATAACGCCGTCGTGGTTAACGCAGCCGGCGTAGACATTGTGGCCAATAAATTTTGTAACGGGTTGATGTTCCCCCGTCATCATTGATTCATCAACCGTAGTTTTACCTTTAATTAATTCGCCATCGGCAGGAATTGTTTCGCCGGCTTTAATGAGTACTACGTCATTAAGTTTTAGTTTTTTGGCTGCTATTATAAGCTCTTCGCCACTTTCGTTAATAGTGCGGGCTGTTAATGGCAATAATTTTTGTAAGTTGGCAGTAAATTCGCTCGCTTTTAAACGCGCTCTAAATTCAAGGTACTTACCTAATAAAAGTAAAAAGGTAAACATGCACACAGATTCAAAATACACTTCGCCGACTTGCATAAATGTGGCGTAACAACTTGCGCCAAACGCACCAAAAATAGCCAGCGATACGGGTAAATCCATATTGAGCTGTTTTGCTTTTAAGCCATTTATAGCATTGGTTAAAAAGGGCAGTGCGCTATATAAAATAACCGGAGAGGCCAGTACCAAGCTGATCCATCTAAAATACTGCTCAAAGTTACTGTCCATGCCTGAAAACATGCCAAAGTACATGGCGAACGCAAACATCATTACTTGCATGGTCATTAAGCCTGCAACACCTAAACGGCGAATATAGGCTTTGGCAGTTTGTTGTTTTTGCTTAGCTTCAATATCTGATTGAAATGGGTAGGCTTTATAACCAATTTTAGCTAAGGAAGTAATAACCTCACTCAACGGGGTGCTGGTTTTATCCCATTGAATCATCGCGCGGTTGGTAGATGTATTTACATCAACACGCTTAACTGAGGTTAAATTTAAGAGTTGTTTTTCGATAAGCCATGCACAAGCGGCGCAGGTTATACCTTCAACGCTTAATAATACCTCTGAGATATTATCGCTAGTGGCTATAAATTCGTCTTGAATGTCTTCGTTGTCATAACTTTTTATAAATGCGAGTTGCTCAGGTACCAGCTGTTCGACCTTTCCAGCACGAACCGTTCGGTATTTATAATAATCGGTCATACCTTGAACAACAATATTTTGCGCAACAGCTTGGCAGCCAATGCAACACATTGGCTGGGCAATATCGTCAATTATAACGTTTGCGCTAAATCCGTTTGGCACACTTTCAAGGCAATGAAAGCAAGAGTTAGACATAGTTATTACTACTTATAATTAGGAGTAACTAAAACGGTTTGTTCAGTTGGTAACGTTATATTTTCTTTCATTTTCCAACTGCCATCTATTGGCTCAATAAATACTGAGTAGGCGCCTTGTGTATACTCATTAAGTAATGCAGTAAATTCCTGATTGGCATTAGGAGTAAGTGTTGCTTCAAAGTCATGCGCTTTAATGGTGCGATGGTAAAACGAGAGCTTTAATACATGCACGTTACTGCTGTCGCCTTTTGTAAACTTAAAGCTTACACGCTCGTTGGTTACATTCAATTCGCCATGTAAATAAAGTGCTTTTGCTTTTTCAAACTTAGTCAGTTCTAAGTTTATTGCTTTACCTTTTTTGTAGTAGTCGTCAACAACCATATCTGGACCGTTACCTATTGCCGTAATAAATAAGCTAATACAGCCAATAATGGCAACTAACGGAAAAAAGATTAAAAACCAAGGCCAAAAATTTTTATACCACGGAGTAGGTTGCATAGTGTCTCTAAAATTAGTTTAGGAAGCGTTATTTTATAGGAATTATACGTAAAAGACTAAAAAAAAGCCTCACAGTGGAGGCTTTTTTGATCTGGATTAATCTATTGAATTAAATAAATTAATTTATAAACATTTTATTAACCGCGTGCTTATTTATCTTGCGATAAACTGTAAACATAGGCAGTTAATAAGTGAATCTTATCTTCACCTAAAATGTCTTTCCATGCAGGCATTACACCGGCACGGCCGTGGTTAAGAGTTTCTTCAACAGCACGTTGAGAACCACCATATAACCAAATGTTATCAGTCAGGTTAGGCGCGCCAAATGGTAGGTTATGTGCAACCGACCCTTTACCGTCAGCACCATGACATGCGGCACACATTGCAAACTTAGCGGCACCTGCGTCTGCGTCTTTTTGGTTAACAGTACGACCAGAAAGGCTCAGCACATGTGCTGTCATTTCTTTAACGCCTTGTTCGCCAAGAGCAGGACCCCAAGCTGGCATTGCTGCAATACGACCATAAAGAAGTGTTTCTTTAATTTTGTCAGGTGTTCCGCCATATAACCAATCTTTATCAGTTAGGTTAGGGAAGCCAGTACCACCACGTGCATCAGAGCCATGGCATTGCGCGCAGTTTTGTGAGAATAAACGCTGACCAATTTCAATGGCGACTTGGCCATCTGTTTGCTCATGTTTATTATCATTATCAAGTGCTATTTGCTGCGCTGCATCACCTTCAAATTTAGAACTAACTAAATCTAAAACGGGTACTTGTGCAAGTTTATTAAAAATAGGACCAAAGCGCTCTTCTGCAGCTTCGTACTCTTTATCAAGTTTTACAAAGCGACCATCCGCTTTTGCCTCTGCAACTGCTTTTTTAGATTCAGCTAAAGACGTAATACCTTGGTTAGAGCTAGTCCATTTACCAAAACCTTCCCAGTTACCTAAACCTGGGAAAGCTGCAAGGTAATATACCGACCAAGCAAAAGTTGCGAAAAACATGTAAGTCCACCATTTTGGTAGTGGATTATTTAGCTCTTCAATACCGTCAAATTCATGTCCACAGCTTTCACCTTCTTCTACGCCTGCATAGTTTTTTAAGTTCCAAACTAATAAGCCAAAGATGATGCATAAGCATGCAAGGGTTAATACAATAACCCAAATACTCCAAAAGCTAGTCATTTTTCAGACTCCTTTTCCTCGTTAGAGAGCGTGTTGTCATGTTTTTTTTCATCTTCAAAAATGGCATTAGCTGCGCTGTCGAAACGAGTTTTGCTTCGCTTGCTATATGCCCATGCAACAATCACAATAAACAATACTAAAATTACCAGAGTCAAAATACCTCTGTATGTTCCGTAATCCATAATTTTTTACTTCAAGTGGGTACCAAGTTGCTGTAAATACGCGATGAGAGCTTGGATTTCTGTTGCGCCTTTGCCATCATTCATAGCATTAACTTTATCAACATCTGCTTGAAGCTCTGCATCATCGCCATAACCTAAACCCGGATGTTTTGGGTTTTCTGGGTTAATAGCAAAAGTATCACGGAAAAGTTGTAGTTTTTTCAGAGTAAGGCTTGTATCAACCGTATTCTCTGCTAACCAAGGAAAGCCTGGCATGTTTGACTCAGGAACCACAGCACGTGGATCAACTAAGTGAGCATAATGCCAATCGTCCGAGTAGCGCTTACCAACACGAGCCAAGTCAGGACCAGTACGTTTAGAACCCCATAAAAACGGATGATCCCATACTGATTCGCCTGCTACAGAGTAGTGACCATAACGCTCAACTTCATCACGAAAAGGACGAATCATTTGTGAGTGACAGTTAGAACAACCTTCACGCACGTAAAGGTCGCGGCCTTCCATTTCTAAAGCGTTAAGAGGGCGTAAACCCTCCACTGGTTTAGTTGTATCGTCTTGAAACATTAGCGGAGTGATCTCAACTAACGCGCCAAAGCTAATAGCAAAAACAGTCAGAATAGCCATAAGGCCAACGTTCTTTTCTACTATCTCATGTTTGTTTTGTGAATTTTTCTTGCTCATCATCTCACTCCGTTATGCTAATTGTGCTTGCGCGTCTAGTTTCAGAGATTCTTTCTCAGCTGAAATAGTGCGGTAAACGTTATAAGCCATAACTAACATACCCGTTACGATGAATACACCGCCTACAAAGCGCATGATATAGAAAGGATGCGACGCTTCTAAAGACTGCACAAAGCTGTACATTAATGTACCGTCAGCATTTACTGCACGCCACATTAGACCTTGCATTACACCTGAAATCCACATTGCAACAATGTATAAAACAACACCTACAGTGTGTAACCAGAAGTGGGTATTAACCAATTTAACGCTATACATACGACCTTGCGCGAATAACGCAGGAATTAAGTGGTAAATAGCACCAATTGAAATCATAGCAACCCAACCTAGTGCACCTGAGTGTACGTGGCCGATTGTCCAATCTGTGTAGTGAGATAACGCATTTACAGATTTAATTGCCATCATTGGACCTTCAAACGTAGACATACCGTAGAAAGACAACGAAACAACTAAGAAGCGTAGTACTGGATCAGTACGTAGTTTATGCCACGCGCCAGATAGCGTCATAATACCGTTAATCATACCACCCCAAGACGGTACGAATAGGATAATAGACATAACCATACCTAAACTTTGCGTCCAATCAGGAAGCGCTGTGTAGTGAAGGTGATGAGGACCAGCCCAGATATATAATGAAATTAGAGCCCAAAAGTGAACTACCGATAAACGGTATGAGTACACTGGACGACCTGCTTGTTTAGGTACAAAGTAATACATCATACCCAAGAAACCAGCAGTAAGTAGGAAACCTACAGCGTTATGACCGTACCACCACTGAACCATAGCATCTACCGCACCAGCGTAGATTGAATATGATTTAGTTAACGATACAGGCACTGCCATGCTGTTTACAATGTGTAGTACTGCAACAGTAATAATAAAGCCAGCATAGAACCAGTTAGCAACATAAATGTGCGACACTTTACGCTTGATTAAAGTACCAAAGAATACAATAGCGTAAACAATCCAAACCACAGCGATTAAAATATCGATTGGCCATTCAAGTTCTGCGTATTCTTTTGAGCTAGTAATACCAAGTGGTAATGTAATTACTGCTAATACAATAACTAGCTGCCAGCCCCAAAAAGAAAAGGCGGCGAGTTTGTCTGAGAAAAGACGCGTTTGACAAGTACGTTGTACGACGTAATAAGACGTCGCAAAAAGTGCACTGGTACCAAATGCGAAAATTACTGCGTTCGTGTGTAACGGACGTAGTCGAGAGTAAGTTAACCATGGTGTATCAAAGTTAAGTGCTGGCCAAGCTAATTGGGCAGCAATCAGAACCCCAATACTCATGCCAACGATGCCCCAAATCACTGTCATAATAGCGAATTGGCGTACAACCTTATAGTTATACTCAGTTTGTGATGCTACTGTTTGGCTCATTTTCTGGCTTCCGCTGCAATAAATGCGTTTAGAAATGAATTACCCACCTTTAAAAGTGGGGCCTACTATTTTCTCAAGCGTGTTATCTAAAACTTTCAATACATGAAAGCTTCAGAAAAAAAACTTGAGAAACCCTTATTTTTTGCGGGTGAAATGATAAATTTTTTGGCCTAAAAAAGATAGGTCAATTACATAAAATTATGACATCAATCAATGTTTGTGAGCTTGTTGTTTATTTTTTGATACAGTTTGTGCCTAATTTGGCTTAATAGTAACACTCGCACTTGTTATTTGCAGTCGCGATTATTAGTATTTGTTTTTCTTTAGTGCGAAATTGTTATGCTTATATATAGATTAAGTTTATTCACGGCGGTATTTTTTTTATTAACAGCATGTGATTTTTCCAAAAATACAGATGAAAAGTTTCTAGAAAATGCCACATGCACAGCCAATTTGCCTTGTACTTTTTCAAATGATGTTAAAGTATGGTTAAGCGAGAAAACTCTTTCTCCCGAAACTCCATTTACTATTTTTAGTGATTTGCCAACAAACCTTACAATTGAAGATGCCAAGCTTAAAGGCATTACTATGTATATGGGTTACATTCCTCAGCAATTTAAAAAACATAATGGCCTGTGGCAGAGTAATACCATGGTTGGCATTTGTTCTGAGCAAAATATGCTCTGGAATTTAGAGCTAACAGTCAAAGATAATACAACCTCTTTAATACAAACACTAAATTACTCTTTTTATGTAACGTATTAGGCTTAATACCTAACTTTCATGCAATCCATTTACCATTAGCAATTTGCATTGTTATCCATACGATTATTTAAGCGAGAAGATCACTAAAACTGCTATTTGAATCAAGTAGCCAATATAAGTTTTTATAATATGAAACTAATTCAATAAAGACACAGTTTTAATTGTGGCTGAACAAAAAGTCTAATCAAAAAAACCGCAAAGTAGTCAGATAAAGCTATTTAAGCACCAAACATGCGTAAATTCGGTTAGTAATTAACATTTAGTTTTGCGGTTTTAATAATTTGCTGTGATTAACTTGTTAATTTATCTGAATTTGGTACACAATTCGATTAGTTACATTGAATTACAAAGTTGACCAGTTTGGTTTCAACTGTGTTATTTAAGTATCTTAAATTGTTTATGCTATTGATATTTAAGTGTATTTATTCGTTAACAATGAAACAAGTTGTAACGTATGTCCCCAAAAGAGTTGTTCTATTTTGTTGGTTGATAAAAAGCGTACTGGCGTTAAGTTTTCGTTCAGTTAAAAGCGCCTAAGTTGCCCATCTGACTCACTATTCTTATAACAAGTGAGCATTACCAATAAAGGTAAACTTCAACAAGTAGGGTTCTTTCATGAAAAAATCAACTCTTGGCTTAGCTGTAATTGCAGCAATACCAATGTTCTCAAGTGTGCAAGTTTTAGCGGCTGACGAAGCAGCTACATCAATTGAAAAAATTCAGGTGACGGGCTCTCGTATTAACCGTACTGATATGGAAACAGCAAGCCCAATCACAGTTATCGGTGATGACTTCATTGCAAAAAGTGGTTTCACATCTGTTGCTGACATACTTTCTACTCAGCCATCAGCTGCTGGTATTAGCTTAGGCGCTTCAAGTAATAATGGTTCAGGTGGTTCTGCGACAGTTAACTTACGTGGTATGGGTTCGCAACGTACACTGGTATTATTAAATGGTCGTCGTATGGTTTCTTCAGGTACCGGCGCAGATTCTTCTGTTGATTTAAATACCATTCCTGTAGCAATGATCAAATCTATCGAAATCTTAAAAGACGGCGCGTCTGCAGTATATGGCTCTGATGCTATTGCTGGTGTTGTTAACATTATAACAAAGAAAGATTTTGAAGGTTCAGAGCTAAACGTTGAAGGAAGCCGCACTACAAAAGGTGATGGCAATAACTACGGTGTTAGTTTATTACACGGAATGAATATTGCCGATGGCAACTTAGTTGTTGGTGCTCAATACTCAAACCGTGGTGAAGTAATTCAGTCGGATCGTCGTTTTGTAGAGCCTGGCGAGTCTTCATTTATCCCTGAAGGAACACTGGGCGGCAGAACTTACCAGGGTAATGGTGTTTTTGCAGATAGAACTACTTCATACGACTTCACAACATCAAGCTATGCTCAAACACCTAATGAGCTATACAGCTTATTTACTAGTTTTGACAAAGAGCTAGACTCAGACACTACATTTAATGTTGATTTGATGTATACACGTCGTGAATCTAATCAACAACTTGCACCACAACCAGCAAGTATTGATTTAAGTACTTCTAGCTTGGATTCAACTTACACAGATAGCTTCCGTGACGCAGATACAGGCGATCTTGCTGACTCTTTAGAGTACAGAAGAAGAATGGTTGATGCTGGTCCTCGTATTTATGAGCAAGAAACTGACACTTACCGTGTATCTGTTGCATTACAAGGTTTATTAGATAACGATGCAAGCTGGGATGTAAGTGCAACTTACGGTCGTAATGACTCAAAAGATAAAGTTCAAAACTCAATTAATGCAAGTCGAGTTGAAGAAAGCATTTATGCAAACCAAGCTCTTTGGTTCAGCGGTGATTCTTTAGATCGTAGCTTATTAACATCTAACGATTCAATTTATACTGAGTCAAACGAAGGTGGTAACGAGCAATTTATTCTTTCAGCTGGTTACAGCGCAGTAACAGAAAGTGATATTGGTTACGCAATCGGTGTAGAAAACCGCTTTGAAAGTGGTTACTACACACCAGATCTAATTACTCAGCTTGGTGAGAGCACAGCTGCACAACAAGATCCAACTGAAGGTGATTTCTCAGTACAGTCTATCTACTTTGAAACATCTATGCCGGTATTAGAGACTGTTACCCTTGAAGGTGCTGCTCGCTACGATAACTACTCTACCTTTGGTGGCGAAACAACGTGGAAACTTGGTGCAACGTGGAATGTAACTGAAGAGTTTATGGTTCGTTCTGTATTAGCTACTGGCTTTAGAGCACCAAACGTATCAGAACTGTTTGGTGGTAACTCAGGTTCGTACGATTACCTAGCTGATCCATGGGGCAACGAACAAGATGCTCAAATACTTGTAAACTACACAAGTGATAACGATCTTAAAGCCGAAGAAAGTCGCTCTTTCACTTTTGGTATGGTTTGGGAAGTAGCTGACGGTTTATCAACAACTCTAGATTACTGGAAGTTTGATATTACTAATGCGATTACTCGCTTAGATGTTCAAAACGAAATGAATAGCTGTTTTGCAGGTGACTCAGAATCATGTTCATCAGTAAACATTACACAATCTGGTGACTTATCTAACCTAAGTTCAGCACTAACTAACGTAGGTTCTCAAGAAACGTCAGGTGTTGATTGGAATATTAGCTACTCTGCAGATAACTACCGTATAAACCTTGATACAACTTATTTAATTAAGTTTGAAGAAGATGACATTAATTACACAGGTACTATTGATGGCAACATCGGTGGTTACTCTAAAATAAAGTCTAACCTTTCAGTTAATTACGATCTAACTGATTCATTAAATATCCTTTATAACGCAAGATTCCTTCGTGGAATGGATGGTGACTACTACGGTGAAAACTTTAGTACTGACAACGTTATTTACCACGATATTTCAATGAGCTACAACTTGAATGATGCATTACGATTTACTGGTGGCATGAACAACATTTTCGATAAAGAGCCTGAGAAAGTATTAGGTGGTAACGATATGGGTACTGTTCCAGAAGTTTATGATGTAATTGGTTCACGTGTTTTTGCAAGTGTAAACTACAAGTTTTAACTAGCACATTAATCGTATTAAGGCTCAGTATTTACTGAGCCTTTTTTATTGAACAAAACAAAGGAGACAAGTACACTAAAAAGATATTTTAGAAGGAGAACTGATTGTTAAAACAAGATGAAAACTTATCTTTTGTCATTGAACCAGAGCTAACTCCTCGTTCTGAACAGCGCATAGATCTGTATTTTTCTATCCCTAATGAAATGGGGATTAATCCGCAAACGCTTACCGAAGAATCTTACTTTAATAACCACTTTAAATCACATTTAGCATACAACGCTAACAATATACACTTGCCATTAGTACGAAGCCGTTTTGTTAGTAAAAACAAAGGTGAGCAGCAAGATTACCGTCAAAACCTTAATTTATTTTGTTACCAAGTGCGTTTAGCCCTTGATGCCGACATTAAAGACGCGTTAAAAATTGATGAAGCAGAAGACTTTTATAAACGCGCTAACGAAGTATATGAACAAAGTGAAGGGCTTTTAAAAAAGCTGCGTCGCTACACACCAGATGACGAAAAACTACTTCCATTTTTTACCAATGCTGACAACTATTTAAGTTGGCATGTTGAGCAATCATTTTTAAAGCTTTTAGATGAAGGCCCACGTAGTAGCGATTATGCAAAAGAGCGTAACGATTTACTGCAGTTTTGTAAAAACGAAAATACGTACCGAGCAGAGAAAAGCTACAATTCTGAAACCACCATGCAAGACGCAAATCGAATAACAAATAAAATGCGCTTGTTACAACGTTTAATTGAGCATGGCGTTATATTACAGCGCCAAACGCGTTTTCTTAACAGCTACCTTAAACGATTAGTTAAAGGCACTGTAACAGCTGTTATCATGGCATTTGTGATGGTTGTGATACTTAATGCCCGCTCAACGTTTACTGAAGTCACCGCGACGCTTATTTTAATTTTAGGGGTCATTTACGGGCTACGTGAAATATTCAAAGAAGACATTACACGTATGATCTGGCGAGCTATTGTACAAGGGCGACCTAAGTGGCGATTTAGTTTTAAAAATAGTATTACCAAAGACAAAATAGCGAGTCAGCTAATTTGGCTTGAATACACACGCTTTAAAAAAATACCTAAAGAAGTTAGATCTATTTTTTCAAAGCGTCGTCAGCAAAATAAACAAGCCGCGCAGTGGTTACACTTTGCAAGTGAGACACGTGTTAGTGCAAAAGAATTTTTACCCGGTTACGATACACTGCAACAAACACTGCAATTTAGTCTTGCACCATTTGCGCGTTATTTAAAGCGTGGTGAAGGGAAGTTATATCATTTAGATAGTAATAAAATTTCTAAGCAGGCGGTTGAACGGCGCTATCAACTTAACATGGTGCTTGTGCTAACTGAGGAAGATAGAACACTCTACCAACGCTATAAAATAACGTTAAATCGTAGTAAAATCGTTAATATTGAGCTTATCTACTCCAAAAAATGAATTTTAGTAATTAAAAAAGGGACTGATAAAATCAGTCCCTTTTTTAAATTTATTTATTAGCTAAACCATGTTTACTATATAAAGTTACTTTGTTTGATACTAGCGTGATCTCGATATTTTTTGCTTCGTCGCCCCACACACAATTAGTATGCAGTGTTTTTTCAACACAATTATCTGCACTTCCCAAAATGGTTTCAACTTCAGTCTTGTCCATACCTACTTTGATTTTTTCGTAACTCTCAAGACTTACCTTAGAACAAGCCGCAAGGCTTAGTGTAGCTGCGATGATAAGGAGTTTTTTCATTGTTATATCCTACTTAGTATTAATGTTTGAATTTTCTGATTTGGACGATCATGCCCATTCGTGGGTGGTCAAAGTAATGTACTTCACCACTTATTACACGTCTAAACTGAGAAAAGCGGGCTGACTCTATATCGCCATTTTCTAGTTTTTGGCTAATATCAAAATTAGCTGTAATGTATAAATAATGTCGTAAGTGTATTTTGAATAAACCGTCTAGTTCCCATTCTGCTTTTGATTGGTTTGGGTCGTTAAATAATTCAGGTTGTGAATTTAATAAACTCATAAGATCAGGATTTGAATAGCTAGGGGTTACGTTGGAATCACTTTTAAGGTGTTTACCTGCTATTAAATGCATACTTGGAGCACGCGACTTACTTGCGCCTTCAAAGCGCCACCCAGTATGTAGAATAGGTGTTAATCCTTTGCGATCTAGCTGTCGGTACTGCGCTTTAAATTGCAGTTGTTCTGGCGCTAATAAATAAGTTTGCTGCATATCATCTTTAGCGGGTGCTAGAGGTGTTACAGGTAGCTCATCATAGCTTTGTAGGTAGTTTGTACTGTCACCGCATACACCCGATTGCGGGTTTGAATTAACTAATGAATCGGTAAAAGAGCGTTTTTGAAAACGCTCATCACCATCTATACAGGCTTGCATTGCTTGCTCTGTATAAAGAGGGGTCATTAAATCTAGAGAGTTTTTATCCTCAATAGCTTTGTGCTTAAGTGTAAAATCTTCTTGCAAATACGGAGCAGGGCGCTGCTTAAATACAAGCACCTCAACCTCAAACCAGCGTTCTGCAAATGCAGTGCTGCTAAACAAGCAGCATAAAATAACTAGCGATTTTTTTAGCAACATTAATGGCTAACCTTTTTTTCGAAATCTGCAATCATTGCAGTGACCATTTTTAAGCGTTCGCGAGCGTTAGCTTCACTAATTGCAAAGCGCAGTTTATTTGCGCCATCCATTTTGTACACCTTAGGCGCACTTTGTATCAAACCAATGATGAAGCTAGGGTTAACCTTAGTATCTTGGCTAAACTCAAAGTAACCACCTTTTGGATTTGCCTCAATTTTTGTTATCCCTAAATTACTTGCCTGCATTTTTAATAATTGTAGGCTAAATAGGTTTTTAGCGGCATCAGGCAGTAAACCAAAGCGGTCTATAAGTTCTACCTGTAGTTCATCCATATCATCAAGGTTAGCACAACTAGCAACTCGCTTGTACATACCTAAGCGTGCATTGACATCGTGTATGTAATCATCAGGTAATAGTGCAGCCAGTTTTAAATCTACTTCGGTTTGTTTTTTAAGTAGATTTTCAAGCGTTGGCTCTTTTCCTTCACGTAGCGCATTTACGGCTTGCTCAAGCATTTCCATGTACAAACTAAAGCCTATAGTTTGCATTTGACCTGATTGATCGTCGCCAAGTAACTCACCAGCGCCACGAATTTCTAAATCGTGTGTAGCGAGGGCAAAACCCGCGCCTAAATCTTCCAACGATTCAATTGCTTGTAAGCGTTTACTCGCGTCTTTAGACAGTGCTTTAGGGTCACCTGTGAGTAAATAGGCATACGCTTGATGATGGCTTCGACCAACTCGTCCACGTAATTGGTGTAATTGCGCAAGGCCAAGTTTATCTGCTCTATCCATAATAATGGTGTTGGCTGTCGGTACATCAATACCCGTTTCGATAATCGTGGTACATACCAGCACGTTGTATTTTTGATGATAAAAGTCAGTCATTATTTGCTCAAGCTCTTGCTCGCGCATTTGACCATGGGCTGAGGTGACGCTTGCTTCAGGCACCCATTCACTAATTTCTTGCGCAACACGGTCAATAGTTTCCACATTGTTATGCAAAAAGTAAACTTGGCCACCGCGTTTAATTTCACGCAGTACCGCTTCGCGTATTAGTTCTACATCGCGTTGGCGTACAAAGGTTTTTACCGCTAAACGTTTAGCCGGTGGCGTTGCGATTATTGATAAATCGCGCATGCCGCTCATGGCCATGTTAAGTGTACGCGGTATTGGCGTTGCAGTTAGTGTGAGTATGTCTACATCGGCACGCAGGGCTTTAATTTTCTCTTTTTGACGAACACCAAAGCGATGCTCTTCATCAACAATGAGTAAGCCTAAATCGTTAAATTTAATGTCATGCTGAATAAGTTTATGTGTGCCAATAACTATATCGAGTTTACCATTGGCCATTTTTTCAAGTGTGTCTTTTTGCTCTTTAGTGGAGTTAAAGCGCGAAAGTACACCAACTTCAATAGGAAAATCAGCAAAACGGTCTTTAAAATTTTCATAGTGCTGCTGAGCCAGCAAGGTAGTCGGCACTAAAATGGCTACCTGTTTATCATCGTTAACCGCTACAAAAGCAGCACGCATGGCCACTTCTGTTTTACCAAAGCCTACGTCACCACACACTAAGCGGTCCATGGCTTGTTTTGATTGCATATCGCCTAACACTGCTTCTATGGCGTTGCGCTGATCGTCAGTTTCTTCAAACGGGAAGCTATCGCTAAATTGGCGATATGCAGGGGCGTCTAGAGTAAACTTATTACCGGGTTTTGCTTGGCGCTGAGCATAAATATCGAGTAATTCGGCTGCTACATCGCGAACTTTTTCAGCCGCACGTTTTTTTGCTTTTTCCCATGCATCTGAGCCAAGCTTATGCAGAGGGGCGCTAGCTTCTTCACCGCCAGAGTAACGACTCAGCATATGCAGTGCAGACACTGGCACGTAAAGTTTAGCTTCACTTGCGTAAGTAATCGTAACAAACTCAGTAATTACACCTGCGGCATCAATTGTTTGCAAACCTTGGTAACGCCCAACACCATGGTCGAGATGCACAACAGGTTGGCCTTCTTTAAGCTCAGCTAAATTACGGATTAGCGCATCTTGGCTGGCTTCGTACTTGTGCTTGCGGCGTCTGCGCTGAGATACTTTTATACCTAGCAGTTCTTGCTCGGTAATAATAGAAAGGCTTGGTTTAGTACCAAGTACTACACTTTGCTCAAGCGGGCTTACTATTAAACCTACATCACTCGCGCTTTTTGTAAATTGTTCGAGTGTTTCAAATTCTTTAAATTTTAAACCGCTTGGTTTTAGAATGCTCAGTAATGATTCGCGACGACCATCGGATTCAACACTGAGTAATATGCGGCCTTTTTTCTTTTTTTGCTCTGCTACATAATTTATAAACGCGGCATAAGGTTCATGCTGTTTATGATCAATTCTAATCGCTGGTAGCTCGCTAACGCTTAAGTTTTTATTGCCCGCTTTAGTACCAAGCTTTGCAAGAGATAAACGAATACGTGCAAAATTGCCTAAATTAGAAAACAGCTCTTCAATAGGCTGATAAAGCGCATTGGGTTCAAGTAATGGACGAAGTGGGTCAACTCTGCGGTTCTCATAGCGTACATTTACATCGTGCCAAAAGGTGTCTGCCGCGTGCTCTAAATCACCCAGCTGCATAACAGTTGTCGTATCTGGCAAGTAGTCAAAAATAGTCGCTAGCTTTTCAAAAAACAACGGCATGTAGTATTCAACACCTGCAGGCCAGTTACCTTTGCTTACTTGCATGTATACAGAGTCTTGCTGCGAGCTTGCACCAAATTTTTCGCGGTAGCTTATTCTAAAACGTTCAATATCAGCGTCGTTAGTAGGAAATTCATGCGCTGGAAGTAGCTCAATTTTATCTACTTTTTCATCAGAACGCTGCGTTTCTACATCAAATAAGCGAATTGTGTCGAGTTCGTCATCAAAAAAATCGAGTCTAAATGGATGCGGGCTACCCATTGGATATAAGTCAACGATAGAGCCGCGTATAGCGTATTCGCCGTGCTCCATTACTTGTTGAACATTTAAATAACCAGCTTGCTCTAAGTTGTCACGAAAGTTATGTGTGTCTAGCTTGTCGCCCACTTTAAAGTTTATTGTTGAACCGTAAATAAACGAGGCCGGGGCTGTGCGCAACATTAAGGTAGATACAGGCACAATTAACACACTTTGTTGTTCTTTTTTTAAGGTGTTTAAAGTGGCTAAACGGGCTGAAATAATATCTTGATGGGGAGAAAAGTGATCGTATGGCAGAGTTTCCCAATCAGGAAATACCATTACTGGGTTATCGGGTAATAAATATTCTAATTCTGTTTCAAGGCGTAGTGCGCTTGGTGTATCAGGAGTAACAATCAAGACTAAGTTGTCTTGTTGTTTAACGCCTTCAGCAATGGCAATACTTAAACCACTTCCGCTTAGCTGGCCCCATTGAATTTTATCTTTTTGAGATTTTACCCAAGGCAAGGCTGCCCATTGCTCAAACGCCATTTATTACTCCATTTATAGTTGGCTCTTAGCAAGTAAGAGCCATCTTGAGTTAAGATTTCTTAGTCTCGGTATATTTTTGTTAGGTCTTTATAGTGATCAATTCTACGGTCACGCAAGAACGGCCAGATACGTCTTACGTTTTCTGAGCGTTTTTGATCAATATCTACCACTAAAATTTGCTCATCAGTATTATTAGCCTCTGCTAATAATTCACCTTGTGGGCCTGCAATGAACGAATTTCCCCAAAACGCAATGCCATCGCTTTGCGCACTTGGGTCACTTTCATGGCCGACACGGTTACAGCTAATTACTGGTACACCATTGGCAACAGCATGGGCACGCTGACTAATAACCCACGCATCTTTTTGACGAGTTTGCTCAGCAATGTCGTCGTTAGGATCCCAACCAATAGCGGTTGGGTAAATTAACACTTCAGCGCCTGCCATTGCCATTAAGCGGGCAGCTTCAGGAAACCATTGATCCCAACATACTAGCACGCCTAATTTACCCACCGAGGTTTGAATAGGCTCAAAACCGATATCACCTGGGGTAAAGTAAAATTTTTCGTAAAAACCTGGGTCATCAGGAATATGCATTTTACGGTATTTACCTGCAATACTGCCATCTTGTTCTAATACAACTGCGGTGTTGTGATAAAGGCCCGTAGCGCGTTTTTCAAATAAAGAGGCCACAATAACAATGCTTAACTCTTTAGCAAGCTCACCTAAGGCGTTACTGCTAGGGCCTGGAATGGTTTCGGCTAAATCAAATACGTCAACATTTTCGGTTTGGCAAAAATAGAGGCTTCGGTGTAGCTCTTGAAGTACAACCAGTTTTGCACCTTTTTGAGCGGCTTCACGAATGGCACTCATTGATTTTGCCATATTGTGCTGAGCGTTATCGGTATTGCTTTGTTGCACTAACGCAACGGTTAATTTTGCAGGGCTTGTCATTGTGCTGCTCCAGCTAAAAATCCACGAGGTAATTGCATTGTAATACAGTGCAGGCTGCCAAATTGTTCAATTATTGGTTGGCAATTAACGCCAATAATAGTGTGTTGTGGGTATGCTTTTTGAACTTGTGCAAGAGCACGTTCATCATTGGCATCATTATACGTTGGCACAAGCACAGCATTATTAATAATTAAGTAGTTAGCGTAGGTAGCCGGTAAGCGTGTTTGCTCATCGTCATAAGCGGCTTTTGGCCACGGTAACTCAATTAAGTTATATGGGGTGTTATCGGCAGTTTTAAAGGTTTTTAGTTGTTTTTCCATTGCATCAAGTGCGCTAAAGTGCTCATCAGTTTTATCGTCACACCGCACATATACAAGGGTATTATTTGGAGCAAAGCGCACTAAGGTATCAATGTGGCTGTCGGTGTCATCACCGGCTAAATAGCCATGATCAACCCATAAAAAACGTGTTGCGCCCAAGTGCTCTTTTAAAAGTACTTCTATGTCAGCAGGGTTTAAATCTGGGTTACGGTTTTTGTTAAGCAAACATTCGCTGGTTGTTAGCAACACACCATGCTCGTTTATTTCAATACCGCCACCTTCAAGTACCATATCGAGCGCTTGATATTGGTTGTTTATGCTACTTAGCTCTTTTACCAAAGTACGATTAATTTGATTGTCTAATGCGCTTTCAAATTTATTGCCCCAACCATTAAAAGTAAAATCATATACTTTTAGTTGTTCTGGTGAATCAATAGCGGCGCAAGTAAGCGGGCCATGATCGCGCGCCCAGGTATCGTTGGTAGGCGTTACTACAAAATGAACACGATTAAGAGAGATGTTAGCGCTATTTAGCAATGCTGTAATATGCATTTTTAAGGCACTGTTATGCGCCACAATAACAAGCTGTTGCTGCATTGTTATATGCTTAGCAAGCTCAATATATACAGGTTCTACACGTGCTAAATTATCAGCCCAATCTGTGTCTTTATGAGGCCATGTAAGCATAACAGCGTCTTGCTCGGCCCATTCTGGTAAAAGTCTAAAGTTCATGAAGTTTATATACTAATTAAGATGACGCTAGTTTAGCATTTTACATAAAGATGTCAGCTAATTATCACTGTTTAGGTTGGCTTGGTTTTGATCAAGTTCCTGACGTTTTTTAAGTTGGCGGGTTTGAGCATGTAAACTCGCTCTAACAATAAGTTCTTGGTCAGTGGTTCTAATTGCAGTAAAGAGCATGGTGTATTGATAATGTTCGCTATCTTGTTTTTCTACTGCCACAACTTCGGTGTAACAATAAACCGCAGAGGCTTCGTGGTGCAAAAACAGTTTTGTTCTAAACGCTTGGCCAATTGAGTGTGCTTCGGGTGATGTAAAGCTAATACCGCCACCGCCGTAGCTATCACATTGTATTGCATTATCTTGGGCTTGTTCTGAGGCCAAAATATGGCTCATTATTAAATCTATTTTACGTGACTGCGCTTGTAAAAATGTAGCTAGCTCTTGTGCTATATCGCCCAAGTTACGCAGTGGTCGTAACGAGCTTTGCTCAAGTTCACTTACTTCATTTGCTAATCTAAATAGTGGGGGGATATCGTCTTCTAGCTCAAGCTGCGATTTAGGAACTTGTCCGTTCGATACGGCGAATAAATTCACTCTTATACTTTCATTAATTTGAAAGTACTGTTCAAACTCACCTAATCTTTCACTATTCATTATGTTCTCCACCACGTATTTATTTAATAGTAGCGTTGTGAGTACTAAATTGCTAGCAGATAAAATAACTCATAGTGGGCTAAATGCTTTGTTTACATTCAATTTTTAACATACTGATTATGAAAATAAATACACTAAGACATATTTAGGGGTAGTTATAAAAAAGCGGCCAATGTCATCCTAACATTGGCCGCTTGGGTATTGATTCATCAGCGCATACTTATTTAAGTAGAGCGGCTAATTCATGTAAATCTTTCACAACGTGATCTGGTTTTTTAGCTAATGGGTAAAGTGCTTTACCTGGGCGTGCAATGAAAGTGGTTTGTAAGCCTGCTTCTTTTGCGCCAGCAACATCCCAGCCATGGGCTGCAACCATCATAGCTTCATTTGGTGCTACATTTAGCTTTTTAAGTACCCATTCATAAGCACGTAAGTCTGGTTTGTAAATTTTAATATCTTCAATGCTGTAACGTGCATCAAAGTAAGACATTAAACCAGCGCTTTCAAACTGTGCCTTTACACCTTTGTTTGAAGAATTTGTAAGGCTTACTAATTTATAGCCCTGAGCTCTAAGTTTTGCCAGTCCTTCTTTAACATCGCTGTGTGGAGGAAGCGTTAAAAGAGGCGTAACAATAGCTGTTTTAGCTTGTTCACTTGTAATATCAATATTGTTGTTTTGAGCAACCATAAGAAGTGATGCCACCCCAATTTGCCCAAAGTCGTGATAACTACCGCTTACTGTATCTACTAATGAATGGTGCAGCATAGTCGAAAACCATAGTGGTAATAAATCTTCACGCCCGCCTAGTGCTTTACCAATAGAGGTACGCATTGACGTTAAATCAAGTAGGGTTTCGTTTACATCAAAAATAAGCACTTTGGGCTTTACTTGTTCTTTTGGTTCATCAGCGACTGCATAACCAGATACAAGGCTTGTGCCTACAAGTAGTGAAAGAGTAAGTGTTTTTAACGATTTTAAAATAGACATTAGTTATTCTCCGATTCAAGTGCTGCCATAATATCAGTAGGTTCTGCGCGTAGGGTGTAGTCTTCGTTTAAAAATGCGTATGTAATAACACCTTCTTGGTTTATCACATAAGTAGCCGGTAGCGGCAATTTAAAGCTTTTATCGCCGTAGTAGTGTTCAAAATCAATACCAAATTGTGTGTATAACGCTTGAATACGCTCATCAAGTGTAAACAATAAACCAAATTGCTCAGCTACTTTATTACTAACATCTGAAAGCACGTCAAACTCAAGATCGTTTTTTTGTGCAGTTGAGAGAGTTTCATCAGGCAGTTGTGGTGATATTGCGACTAACTGAGCATTTTGAGTTTTAAATTGCGGTAAGTAGTCATTAAGTGCTTTTAGCTCTAAATTACAATATGGGCACCAGCCACCACGATAAAAGCTAATAATTACCGGGCCTTTTTTTAATAAATCCGCAAGCTCAATGTTTTCGCCGTTATGGTTGGCTAGGCTGAAGTTTTCTACCTTTTGACCAATTTGCAACGCATTGTCTTTAATATGCTGTGCAATAAGCTCTTCGTTTGTAGTGTTCATTAATGCTAAAACGTCAGCCGGTAACTTGGCATCTTTTTGTACGTTATAGGCATCTATTTGCGCTTTTAAACTCATGATTGAACCTCAATAATTAGACTATTTGCAATTATAGTGTTTTACATATTTAAATAAACATTGCAAAACTGAAAGCTTCATTCGAAAATGTTAAACATTGAAAAGTGCACAATGGCATCTTTATGTATAATTTAAGCGACCTAGAAACATTTATAGCAGTAGTTGAAAATAAAGGGGTGCTTGCTGCTGCGCGCGAGCAGCGTTTATCGCCTGCAACGGTAAGCCATCGCTTAAGTAAATTAGAACGTGAGCTTGCAACAGTACTTGTTTTTAGAGATAGCCGACGAGTACGGTTATCTCCCGCAGGTGAAATATTTTATACGCGAGTTGGCGCTATAATGGAGGCGCTGCACGACGCTGAGCATAGTATTGGTGCGCGTAGTTCATCTGTGAGTGGTTTATTACGCGTGACTATGCCCCCTTGGATTTTTTCAAAATACGTAATGCCAAGACTTAATGAGTTAGAGCAGGCCTATCCTGAACTAAAACTTGATTTTTTAATTACTGATCATTTTGTAAATGTGGTTGATGACGCACAAGATGTGGCAATTCGTGTAGGACAATTAAATGATTCCGGTTTACTGTCACGAAAAATAGTAAACAACAAACGTATACTTTGCGCAGCTCCTAGCTACATAAAAAAATATGGCATGCCTAAAAGCTTAGCTCAATTGAGCGAACACTATTGGGTTTGCCTGCCGTGGCAGCGCCAATTAAAGCTTTTTGATGAACAAGGTAAAACACATACTTTTAATGCAAGAACACGCTTTACTATTTCTAATTCCGATAATATGACTCAAGCAGCCATTGCAGGTCATGGCATTGCAATTAAATCAATGATAGCTATTCATGAAGATATTAAAAATGGCATTTTAGTTGAAGTTATGCCCGGTGTCATGGCACAAGATGATGCACCAGTTTGGTTTTTGCGTCCGCAAAATAGCTTAACTACCCGCAAAACCGATGTATTTTATGACTTTATGAAATCACTATTTTTGAGCTGCGAATAAGCGTTTAAATGAGCGTTTTACTCCAGTTAAAAACAAATAACCAGTAAGTTCGGCAAGTAAGGCAACTATAATAGCTGCAACAATGGCGGCTATAATAGAGTCTTTTTTTAAAATGATTTGACCTTCGAAGCGTTGCCACACTTGTTGCTTTACATCACTCATGCCACTGATCATAGTAAAAATATATGGAGATTGCGCAAACCTATTTACAGCGATTTGTAAGTCTTGTTGTCGTGTGTAAAGTGTACTGATATTACTTGCACCTTTATTCACAATCCCATCATCAATATTTTTATAGTGTTTAATTAGCTTATTTAAATCATTATTAAAATACTTAGCTGCATCGCTTTTAAAAGGCGCAATAGCATTATTAGCTTCAATTAATTGGGCTGATAATGCTTGGCCAAAATCGCTTACAAATGCAGGAATTTGCACTCCAAGTAGTAAACCGAATGCAAAGAAACTAAGCCGGATGTAATCTAAAAATTTACTCATTTATCTTTCTATCCATTTAAATAACCCAGAATTAACATTTGAGCTTGTTTTTATATCAAAAACTCGTAACCTGTCGGTAATAAAAATAACAACAGGTGGATGTTAAGGATGACGAAAAAAGTAAAATTCACGTCAACATTTGTTGATATATCTAAACAGCTCAAACGTTTTGTATCGCGCATTGTTCAACCCGACGATGTAGAAGATATTGTGCAAGAAACCTTTGTAAAAAGCTACGAAGCTGATTTAAAGCAAGATATACAGTTTACCCGCAGTTACATGCTTAAAACAGCAAAACACTTAGCACTTAACCATATAGCTAAGTGGGACAACAAATTTAATGATTCGTTAGAAAACGATAACGAATTACCGGTATTACTCAAATCAATGAAGCTTGAGGATGAATACACATCTAAAGAGCGCTTTTTACTTTTTTGTAGAGCTACTGAGCAACTAAGCTCATCGATTCGTAAATGCTTTATATTAAAAAAAGTTTACGGCATGAGCCAAAAAGAGATCGCAGACCAAATGCAGTTAAGCCAAAGCACTGTTGAAAAACACATTGCCAAAGGGTTGTTACAAACCATGTCGTACATGCGTGAACATGAGCAAAGCCCTCAAACAAACCCTAAAGCTCAAGCACACCCTATCTCAGTTAAGAGGGTCGCAGAATGAGTAATGTTCATCAATTTAATTCAAAAGATTTAATTTTAGAAAAGTCATGTGATTGGATAAGCGCGATTGATCGTGGTTTAACTGATGATGAAAAAGAGCAATTTAAATTATGGATGATGCAAAGCATCGCCCATCAAGACTCTATATACGAGCTTGCTCAGCTTTGGGATGAGCTTTCGGTGTTAAATGAATTAAGTCATTTATTTCCTCAGCGTAACAATACTAAAGCATCAAAAAATAAGTGGATGTTTTCTTACTCAATTGCAGCGAGTTTATTTGCAGCACTAATGGTATGCAGCTACTTATTAATTAATTTAGAAAACGGCTATAACAAAGAGCTTGCAAAAGTTAACTACACTAAAATTTACAAAACAAAAGTAGGCGAGCAAGCAACGTATGTATTGCCAGACGGCACTATAGTGCAGCTTAATACTAATAGCTTACTAGAAGTTGCTTATAGCAAAGGCCGCAGGCAGTTGTTACTTAGTCGAGGAGAAGGGCGTTTTAATGTAGCAAAAGATGCCACGCGTCCGTTTAGTGTTATGGCCGGCGACAAAAGCTTTACCGCACTCGGTACCGTGTTTAATGTACAGCGTAATACCTCATCAGATTTAGAGCTTGTTGTTACCGAAGGCAAAGTGATGATCACCGACCCTAGTGTAGCGGTTGATGCAAATGACTTTAAAGATTATCAGCTTGCAGATAACAGCACGCAAAAAATTCGTCTAATTAATGCCAATATTGTTACCTCAGGCGAAAAAGTAATTATAGAGCAGAGTGTTACAAAGCCAATTACCCAGCTTTCAATGAACGACGTACAACGCGATTTGGCATGGCAAAATGGCATGCTTATTTTTAATGGAGAAGAGCTAAGCGATGCTTTAAATGAAGTAAGTCGCTATACCGCCACACGTTTTGAGCTTTCATCAGCTGAGCTTGCCAGTATTAAAGTAGCTGGGGTATTTAAAGCGGGTGACGTTGAAGGTTTACTAGAAAGTTTACAAACTAATTTTTCGATTGATCATGAGCGTTTAGGTGAGCATGTAGTAACGCTAAAACACCATACAGAATCATAAGTAGACGTTATGCAAATCAAACTAATGTTAGATAAAGTTGCATCAATAAAGATTGAAGGTAAAAAAAATATTAAAAAAAAGAAACAAAACCATGGAGGATTTTTGTTTGTCAGCTGTTTATATAAGTTGCGCAGTAACCAAACGCATTTATTGAGTGGATTTAGTGTGCTTGTACCGGCTATTTTTAGCTTGAGTGTACAAGCAGCAACTCAAACCACTGGGCAAATGGTGCAATTTGATATAAAAGCGCAGCGAGCAGACAAAGCCTTAATTGAATATGCTAAACAAACAGAGCAAACCGTGGTGTTTTCTTATGAGTTGGCAAAGCAGTATGACGCAAATTCAGTTTATGGATTTTACACTCAGCTAGATGCTCTAGAGGCATTATTAGGTGGGACTGAACTCGATGCGGTTGTTGATCAAAATGGTTTACTGAGTATAAAACTCAAACAAATCAACAGGAATGATAACAACATGATGAAGCTTTCAGCGGTCAGTGCAGCAGTATTACCAGCTTTACTTGCAGTAAATTCGCAAGGTGTAAACGCAGCAGAAGAAGTCGCTCAAGAAAAAATTGAAAAAATTGCTATTGTCGGTAGCCGTGTAGCAGGACGTTCAGTTGAAGATTTACCCGTTCCAGTAGATATCTTAAGTGCAGAAGCGCTTGAAAATACAGGCCAAACAGAAGTTGGTCGTATGCTACAGTCTATCGCCCCTTCATTTAACTTTTCAAGCTCTGCAATTAGTGACGGTACTGATGCTTTAAGACCTGCGACACTTCGCGGTTTGGGCCCCGATCAAACATTGGTGTTAATTAACGGCAAACGTCGTCATCAAGCAAGTATTATTCATATTAATGGCTCTGTTGGGCGTGGTACCGCAGGTACTGATATGAATGCAATTCCAGCTTCTGCAATTAAACGCATTGAAGTATTACGTGATGGCGCTGCTGCTCAGTATGGTTCTGATGCAATTGCAGGTGTTATTAATATTGTGCTTAAAGATGGTAGCGAAGGTGGCAAAGCGGCTATTAACTACGGTCAATATTCTGAAGGCGATGGCGAAACCATTAACCTTGATTTTAATAAAGGCTTTGCGCTAGGTGATGACGGTTATTTAAATACAACTATCAATTACCGTGACCGTGCACCGACTAACCGCGCTGGTTTACATGGCTCTTGTCAGTTTTATGGTTGTACAGAACTAAGTGACGGCACTTTACTTGCTGGCGATCCGCGTGAGCTGACAGCCGATCGTGATACATTCAGAATTGGTGATGCTGATTCTCAGCAGTTTGGTTTAACAATTAATACCGGTTACGAGTTAGGTGATGGCGAGCTTTACGGCTTTATTACTTACTCAACACGTGAAAATGAGTCGGCTGCATTTTTCCGTCATAATGCAAATGCAGGTGGTAACCCAGTACTACAAGATAATGATGCGACGATTCCGCTAGGTTTCTTACCAAAAATTAATACAACTATCGACGATATCTCGTACAACTTTGGTTATAAAACTGAGTTTGATAACGATGCAAGCCTTGATTTATCATACACCTATGGTGAAAACAGCATTGATTACACGACAAGTGACACTATCAATGCCTCATACGCTAACTTTTTACGTTATGACCAAGGTTTAAGTGCTGCTGATATTCGTACAACAATCCCACGTGAAGCGTACGCTTACGGCATGGAATTATCACTGCAAACAATCAATATTGATTTTACGCAAAACTTTGATGATTATTCTTTAGCAATGGGCGCTGAAATCCGTACTGACGAATATCGCATTTTAGAAGGTAATGAGTACGCATACCGCGATTACGATACAACCAACGGTGTAAGTATTTACAACGGCTTAAGTGGTGGTGTTGGTTCTGAAGATGCATCAGGTGGTTCACAAGGTTTTGGTGGTTCAGCTCCTGCGTCATCAGTTGATGAATCGCGTGATGTAATTTCATTTTACATAGATGCAGAAGCTTATGTGATTGAAGATGTAATTTTATCGGGTGCACTTCGCTACGATAACTACAAAGGCTTTGGTGATACAGTAAACTTTAAGCTTGCTGGTAACTGGTCTGTAACCGACGATATTTCACTACGTGGTGCATTAAGCTCAGGTTTTAGAGCGCCTTCAATGCAGCAGCTTTACTTTAATAACGTAAGTACGCAATTTGTTGTTGGTACTAATGGTAATTTAGTTGCAGAAGAGGTTGGTACATTTAGAAATGATTCAACACTTGCGCAAAGCTTAGGTATTCCAAAGCTTAAAGAAGAAAAATCACAAAACCGTAGTTTAGGTATTGTATATAACGTTACAGATAATATTAATGTAACCGTTGATTACTACTCAATTGATATTGACGACCGTATTGTAATTAGTGACCGCTTAGGTAAAGGTTTATCTACAAGCCTTGATGCTGCACTAAATAGTGCGGGTGCTGGCGTAGGTCAGTTCTTCTTAAATGGTGCTGATACAGAAACTCGTGGTGTTGATTTTGTAGCAACGTGGAACACTGAAGGTTTAGGCGGCACGCTTGATTTTACACTTGCAGCTAACTTTACTAAAACAGATGTTGTATCGTTATTTTCGCCTGCTGGCTCAAGCCTTGAGACAGTAAACGTAGAAGATATATTTTCAGCTGAAGACATCTCTATTATTGAAGAGTGGCAACCAGAGGATCGTATTAACTTAAGTGCACTTTATCAACGTGATGATTGGACAGTTAACCTGTCACTTAATCGCTTTGGTGAGTACACAGTAGAAGATGGTGGTCGTCAAACGTATGGCGCAGAAATTTTAACTGACGTTAAAGTTAACTACTTCGTTACTGAAGATTTATCGGTAAATATTGGTGCAAATAACTTGTTTGATGTTTACCCAGATAAAAACGAAATAGGTAACTCTCGCTCAGGTACTATTGTGGATGCTAGTGGCAACACAGTAATAAGCAGCTCAGGTGTGTTTGACTACTCACGTCGTTCTGCTCCATTTGGATTTAACGGTGCTTACTACTACGTAGGCGCAGAATACCGTTTTTAATTAATAACCTCCCTTTCGTTATTTAACTCAAAGGGCCGTAAGGCTAATGCCAGTCAGTTAAGCTGACTGGCATTTTTCTTTTTATGGGGATACTTAGATGGTTTTGGCTTAACCCATCGGGGGTATCTTCTATCCTCTCGTCTAGCTGGAAGCTTAAATAAGACCAGTGTATTGAGTAAGTGCTGCCAGTGTATTGGAATGTTCCCTGGACTCATTATAGATACTGACGAGAAATACTGAATGACAGCCATCGAACTGCTAGAGAAACTAAGCTGGTTAGGCCATATCCCTGTAACTGTCGCCGCCATCGTCATTATTCTTCGTATTAAATTATAGGCGAGTAACACGCCCCATAGCTCCTGACGCACCATGTCTGGACGCTTGCTTCTTAAATGGTATGCGCTATCAAGCATGGTTTGTTTGATTTCTCTAAACCCAAGTTCTATCTCCCAACGATGACAATATAATTCAACAATTTCATTACCTGGATAACGCAATCTATCCGTCATCGAGGTTAATATACGGTAGCTTTTGCCCTTTATTGTTTTACTGATTAATCTCGCTTTAATCGTTTCAGGAACATCGGGAAAGTTTTTTTGTGCATGCTTTGTTGTTTTCAATTCAATGATATGGTCATTTTTACCCGCGCTGGAGATGATTTCATACTGTAAGTCGGGCCTTGCTGGTATCAGCCAGTGCCTCATCTTCCCAGTTTGGTGCCAACGATTTAACAGGCCTAAAGAATAATATCCTTTATCAAACATAGTCAGTGAATTATCTGGTGTACGTTCAATTAAACGCTCAGCTAATTTCATCTCGTTGGTTTTATAGTTATCAAACTCGCTACTGAGCAGTTGATGGCTGGTCAATTCCATATGACAGACCATGCGTATTTGAGGAAAGGCTGTATCACCGTATTGGTTGCTACCAGAAGAGAAGGCTTTACGATTATCAGGCGTGTCGGCTGTTCGCCACACAACACCGTCAACAGCTAATAGGTTCAAGCCATTCCATGTTTCGAATGACTGTTGCTTATACATTGATTGAGCAGATTTATTGAAAACGTGTTTAACGGAATCATCACCTAACCTTTGTCTCGCTTGTACCATCGCACTTGGAGCAACGAGTTGGTTCTTGCCAGGTAACATGATATCTAGCTTATTAGCGATATTCCAAACCGATTCTTTTCGAAACAATGCCATGCCAATAACTGACCACAAAACGGCCTCAAGCGGTAACCTTCGCTTACGAACGGTTGCAATCCCAGCTTGTTGAAAACCTTGTTCAATGATTTCAGGGTCAAGAATTTCTGATAATTTTTCAAAGGTATGGTATCGGCTGCTTTCTTCAAGTGTTGCTTGCAGTGCTTGTTCTATATTCACAAAAAAATCCGTAGTTAGTTTCCTAACTACGGATTTTGCATGATCGTTTGGATCGGTCAATCGGTCATTTTCTTAACTGATCGGCATTAGGCCGTAAGGCCCTTTTTTTGGTTTTATATTGGGCTGTTTTATTTAGAAATCAAACTTATTGAATAATCATCGTATTGCTTAATATTATTCATTACACTCATTAAAGTATTATGTGTACTGTTTTCGTCTGCGGTTATAAGTACCGAACTTATTTCATATTTAGCCGCGAACATCGCTAAATTAGTCGCAACTTGCTCTAAATCAATTAACCTCCCCGAAAAATATATTCCGTTACTTTCATCAATTCTAAATAAAGCATTTTTAACAGGCTTATCTATTTGAGGGCTGTCGAGTGGTCGGTTTAATTCAATAGCCACAGGTTTTACAAAAGATGTAGTTACAATAAAGAAAATTAGTAAAATGAACACTATGTCTAACATCGGGGTCATATCTACATCAGCATTATTTTGTAGTTTGGTTAGTTTGTTTTTTATATTGGACCTTACTTTTAATTAAATGCTGCGGCGCCACAGCAAGGTTTTAGGTACATATTAACAAAATTAGCACAGCAAAAATAAAGCGTGGTTAAATAAATATTCTAATAACATTAAATATTTGTATTAATTATGTATTTAAAATGTGGTGAAATAAGGTGGTGTTTATACCGTTCTGCTTATATATGGGGTCTATTTAGTATCGTTATAATGTAATGCAATTTGTTAAATTGCTTAAAAAACTATGTAGATTGGTATTAGAGGCAATAAAAAACCCAGCTCGAGGCTGGGTTCTAGTTATGCACTATGTCAGCTTAATGCTTTTGCATACGGCTCATTTCTGCATGGCAGCTTTGCATTGTTAATAATGTTTTAGCCAGTGCAGCTTCGCAGTCAGCTGGTTGCGGTTTATCCATTGCTGCTTTAATTTCTTCAAGGGTTTTATCTTCTACCTCTTCAAGCTCTTTTACATACGTGCTGTCGTTGTGTGAGGTGAAAGTAGTCAATAGGGCTGTGTACGCACGTCGTGCTTCAACTGCGAAAGATGAGCCATCTTCGCGTTCGCCTTTTTCATTAATTGCATATGGCTGCAAGCGCTCAACACTCACTTTTCGGGCATCTATCATACGCTGAAAAAGTGCACCAATAGCAGGGTCTTCAACTTTTTCCTGTGCTTTTTGATAAAAATCGATGCCGCTGTTCATAACTTGAATGATGTCAGTAATATGATTTACTTCTGATCCTTGATGGGTGTTCATAATGACCTCTTTAATTAAATGAATGTATAGTTCAATTTAATAAAAGCAATGTATGTTCCACGTTTCAATGGTTGTGTAGTTATTTGATTTTATTGGTTTAATTTTGTTTCAGTAAGATGCTAAGTTAACAGGCAAAAAATTAACCTAGCAATTTTTACATTATATTGTGTAATAAAGTTATTTTAGCTCTTCAGCTACTTCAGCTACTTTTTGACGTAACCAAATGTGACTCGCATCGCGATGTAACAGTGGGCTCCAAATCATATCAAGCTCAAAAGGAGGGATTGGAAATGGTGGCTCTAAAATTTTAAGCCCCGGATCATCTAAATATATATTTGCGGCTTTTGAAGGAAGGGTCGCAATTAAATTTTTCTCTTTAGCTAAATGAATTGCCACATGGTAGTTACGCGTAAAAGTGGCAATATTACGATGCTTACCAAAGTGCGCAAGTGCTTCGTCAACCCAGCCAAGTTTTTGCACATCTTTAGGGTCCATGCCTACACCTACACCAAAACCTGTTTTGCTTACCCATATATGGCGCGCTTTTAAATAGCTGTCGAGACTAAAGTTTTCAATTATAGGATTATCGGCTTTTACTAAGCAGCAAAAACTATCTTTCCAAATACGTTTATGATGAAAAGACTGCGGTAAGTTTTCAAAACGGTTGATTGCCATATCTACTTTACCGTTTTCTACATCATGAAAGGTGACATCACTTGGTGTGAGTATATCTAAAGTAGTATCGGGGGCTTCTTCGTGCAATTTACTTAAAAGCTTTGGTGCTAATGTACTTGCAGCGTAATCACTGGCCATTATTCTAAACACACGCTTACTCTGGCTTGCCTCAAATTCTCGATTAGGAGCTAGAGTTTCTTCAAGGGTCATTAATATGCCACGAATAACGGGTTGTAACTCCAAAGCACGCTCGGTAGGCACCATACCATCGCTGGTACGAACTAAAATAGGGTCGTTAAATAAGTTACGAAGACGTTTAAGGCCATTACTCATTGCAGGTTGAGTTATACTCAATTGATTAGCAGCGCGTGTTACGTTGCATTCTCGAAGCAATGTATCGAGGTAAACGAGTAAATTTAAATCTATTTTACTTATATTCATTGTGTGTGTCCTTTAGCGCTTACCAGTGGTGAATAAAGCGCTGTGCTGTCGGGTATGGGTAAATATGACTTACCTGACCATTTTTTATATTTTGTTGTGCCTGCTTCCAAAAGCTAACATCTATAAGCTCAGGATGAGTGCTGAGTAAAAACTTCTTATACATAGGGTTTGGCATTACAAATGTACAAAGTTGCTCAGGAAATACGTCCTGTGGTGCAACAGAGTAACTTTGTTCATCCATTAAATAGTCGTCATAGCTCTTTGCTTTTGGTAATGCTCTAAAGTTCATATCGGTTAGATATTGAACTTCATCGTAATCGTAAAAAATAATACGTTTGTGCTTACTTACACCAAAGTTTTTTAAGAGCATATCACCAGGGAATATATTAACAGCAATCATTTCTTTTAGGGCTTGCCCATATTCTTCAATCGCGTCGGCGACACTTTCTTCATCAGCATTTTCTAAAAACAAGTTAAGAGGTGTCATTCGCCGTTCAATATACAAATGCTTGATGATCAACCAATCGCCCTCAATTACCATTGATGAGCCAATTGTTTTATGTAATTGCGCAAGTAAATTACTATCAAAACGCGCCAAAGGAAATACGACGTTAGAATACTCTATGGTATCGGCCATTCTCCCAACGCGATCATGGTTTTTTACCAGTTGATAGCGCTTTAATACGGTATCACGGCCGAAGGGTTTACTCTCACCAAATTTGTCTTTTATTACTTTAAAAACATAACCAAATGAGGGGAGAGTAAATACCATCATCACCATACCGGGAGTCCCCGGTGCAATTGTAAACTCATCACTAGAGTGAGATAAGTGATTTAAAAACTCTCGGTAAAACTCAGTTTTCCCCTGCTTATGAAAACCCACTGCGTTATAGAGCTCAGCAAGTGTTTTGTTTGGCATAAGTTGATTTAAAAACCGGACAAGTGCTGACGGTGCGTGAGTTTCTACCATAAAATAAGCGCGGGCAAAGCCAAAAATAACACGCATTTGAGATGACTTAGTTAAAAGTGCGTCTAAATATAATCCGTTATCTTCATCGTGTAATACAGCGATTATAAAGGGCTGAACCCCACTTTTTGAAACAACACGACCAACAATATAGGCTGCTTTATTTCGATAAAAAGGCGTGTGTAAAATATCAAAGCGCATTTGCCAAGGTTGGTGATGTGTATCGGGGGCTTGTTTATAAAAAGCTTTAACAAGGAGGCGAATATCACGCTCTAAATTTACAAATGGGGCCTTAAAATCAAAATGACTAATAATGCGTTTTATTGTTGGTTTGAGGCCATCAACTACTGGAAAGTATGTTCTATATTCGGCCTCAACAGGCACTGAAGGAGCATCTTTTAAGGTTGCTTCTACAAATATAAAGTCATTATGAAAATAGCGCCTATGGTACAGCCGGCAAAATACAGAGTTATAAAAAGTTTCGGCGAGCTCTGCTTGGGGATGAAAACATAAAAAATGCTGATATATCTTTTTAACTTCAAGCCATATGCTTTCATCGAGTTGTTCGGTTGGGGTTTCTTTTTTTAGCGCTTGCGTGGTTTCGTTAACACGATCATCATAATAGCTGATACGCAAACGGCTGATATCATTAATTGCTTGCCAATCTTTTTTTGCAAAGGCAAGAGGGGCTTTGGCTGTTGTTTTTTGAAATAACTGATAGTGCCTTTTAAAACCCGTTAAAATTAATTCAGCAATATGGCGAGGTTGCATTTGCACTCCTTAAAAGTCCCTAGAGTTTATACTCTATTGTGTTAAGGGTATGTTATTTTAAGTTTAAAACCAAGATAAATGTTACTTACTAACTAAGAGTAACTTATTGGAATTGAGCTATCTTTTTTTCGAGAATTTTAATTTGTTTAGTCACAGCCGATACGTTTTTCTTATATGTTTTATTGATTATTTTTAGTTTCTTAGTAATGTCTTTAGTAATACGCTTTTTATCATCAATGGCTAAGATATGATTTAACCGCTCTTGTTGTTTGTATTCAGCACGCTCTTTATTACGATCAAGTATTGTTAGTTTATGGTTATTACTGCGAAGCTCTGCCTCTAAGCCAGATAGAAGCCTTTCACGCTCAAGTTCGTTTAGTTGTTTAGTGTAGTCAACCTTAGGACCAGAATACTGATTACCCGTTGTGTTAACTTTATAAGTCGTTGCTTCGTCGTCACAGGGGAGTTGAGAAAAGACAGTGCCTTTTTCTGTTACACATTTGTAGTAAGTGGTATCGCTAAAGCTAAAAAAACTGATAAGTAAAAAGCTAGAATGGAGAATATAACGAGAAGTTTTAAACATACATGTCATCCTTGGTTTTTATATCTAACAACAATATAAAACTATAACCTAGCTTGGTGGTATATCAAGCTAGGTTAGGATAACTGTTATTGGGTAAAGGTTTTGAGCTTTTTAATACTCTGTACTAAAAATGGTATATCTAAACCTTGTTCAATAGAAAAACCTTCAGCGGCGGAAATGTTTTTAAAGTTACCATCTGAATCTATTAAGGTAATCCTATCTTTTTTATAGGCTATAACAACACCCTGAGAGTAGTTCACGCCCATATCGTCTTTTTTCTTGTATAGATTAACGCCTAGCATTGTTTGCTTGGCAATAGCTTTGCAATTTAAATATTGCCCAACGCTTGTTGCAATTAAATCGCTAGGTTGAATTAGCCCATCTACTTTAGAAATACGTTTGTCAGAGCTGTATAAAGTTGAGGTGGTTACTACTTCTTGCTTGTTATTGGCAAGACTAAAAGCAAAAACCTGTGTTTCATCATCTCGAACAGTAGGGGTATCACTCGCTTTAATTACTCGAATAGCACTAGAGCTATGTGCTTGATCATTAATAAAGCTTAGTTCTTCAATGCCAGTTACTTCAATGCTACGGCGCTGACTTTGCCAAACTGGGAGTGTCTGCTCGGTTAAAATTGCTGCTTTATAAAAAGCGGGTAAACCATACACTAAGCTAAATAACGTATCGTCATGATTTGTTGGCTGTAAAAACTGCTCTGTTTTGTGCATGTTTTTATTCTCGGCAACAAACTTTTCGAGTTGTTGTTGGGTTTCAAATACAAATATATCTACATTGGCTTGTGTGTAGTCCTCGCATTTTTCAAGCGGGCTTGGCATTTGATAACTAATATTTTGGTTGTTAATTTTTACGTTGTGTGCTTGCTCGTAGCTTTCTATATCTAGCAGATCATTTTTAGCTAACAAGCTTTTAGCGGTAGTAGGGTATGAAAGTGGCAAAACATTATCTTGTTTTGTTACGTCAAAGTTTAAATTGGCGTCAGCCCAAATATGAATACTGTGGCTAAGCGAAAAACACACGATTAAGAAAGAAATTGCGTAACGTGCAAATTTATATTGCTTTAAACGCTCAAGGTGGTGCCATGTGTAATTACTGACAAGTAGCTGAAAGCCTAAAATAACAATAACAATCCCACTGGCTAAAATGGTTGTTAAAGCAGGAGAGCTTGTTAAACGATGCCACAACAATGAAATGATTTCAGGTAAGGCAGATATACTTAGGTGATAACCTAAATTAACATAAACATAAGCATCAAGAGTAAGCAATGAAGCACCTACAGTGGCTATAACAGCGGCCATGCCACGAATGTGCCGTGGGTAGGGAAATATTAAACTAAGCGGAAATACCGTCAGCACAAACGCTAAAAAGGCTATAAAACTAGTGTGGCTTAGCCAAGTAACTAGCATATAAGTAATGCCTAAAAAGCTTGTAGGTGGCGAGTCTGCAAATAAATAACTTAAGCTAATAAGTAGGGCTAAGCCGATATTGGCAAAGGTAAACCAATGCCCCCAACTTAGCAGCTGACTCGCTTTTGATGAAAATTGATTGTGCTGCGATAAATTCATAAATTTTACTTAACCGACTGCGCGAGCGCTTTTGCAAAGTTCTCGGTTACAGCTTGTCTTTTCCCTGTTGGTACATGCTCTTTTAAGATATGCGTGATAGAATTTCCTAAACACATAAGACTTAAATCAACCGGCGCATTGTGTTTAGTTAGCACATCAATAAGCTGATCGACGATTTGTTCTACTTCTTCATTAGAGTATTTTGATAAGATTGGCATTAGTTGGTTCAATAGAATAGTTATATTCTCGTATTTTAACACTAGAGGCGTGAAAAACAAAGATGACAACAGACGTTAAAAAATTAGTCGTTCATTATGTAGACAAAAAAGACGGCGATACGCAAATTCACCTTCGAAATGATGAGATGGTAATTAACGATAAAGTAGCCGTTTTTATCGAACAATTACATCATGCATACAATGGTAAGCCAGGTAAAGGTTACTGTGCTTTCAGTGGTGATAAAAACAGTGTTGTAGCATCTGCAATGCAAAGCTACCGTAACGATGAGCTAGGCTTTTGGCATATGACCGAGCAAGCCTCAACGGTTTTAAAAGAAGAACTTGATAAGTATGCATTTAGTGAAACAGGCTATTTAGTATTTTGTCATTATCAGTATGTTGCTACCGATTACATGTTAATTGCGATGATTAACATTAAAGAGCATTACTCTATGACGTCTGAGCTTGATTTAGCGGCTTCTCGCCATTTAGACATATCTCGCATGCAACTCGCTGCTCGTATCGATTTAACAGCGTGGGATACGCAAGCAGAAGATAATCGTTATATTTCGTTTATCAAAGGACGTGCGGGTCGTAAAGTTGCTGACTTTTTCTTAGACTTTTTAGGCTGTGAAGAGGGTATTGATTCAAAACAGCAAAGCCAAGTAATGCTTAGCGCAGTAGAGGATTATTTATCAGAGCAACAGTTTGATAAATCAGAAAAAGACGATTTACGTAAACAAGTATTTGATTACTGTAATGATTGCGTAACCACAGGCGAAGATGCAAGTGTGAGCGATCTATCTGCAACGCTTACAAAAGGCGATGACAGCCCGTTTGATAGTTTTTGCAAAGAGCAAAGCTATGACTTGGAAGAAACTTTCCCCGTTGATAAGAAAACCGTAACCAGTATGGTTAAGTTTTCAGGCCTTGGTGGGGGTGTAAGTGTCAGTTTTGAACGTAAACACTTAGGTGAGCGCGTAACGTACAACGAAGCAACCGATACACTAGTGATTAAAGGCATTCCGCCAAACTTAAAAGATCAGCTACAACGTTTTATGGAAAGTGAAAGCGAGTAAATTTAACAAGTGAAGTTAAAAAGCTGATTTAATAGCGCGGTATCTATATTGCGCTTTTTTTTACTGGTATCGAAATTCATTGAATCGGAACAGAGCCACTAAAATATCTATTGAACAAAGAGAAGTGAAAGAAGAGTAAGTGAGAAAACATAAGCCATGGTTTATTAGCAAAACTTAATCTTATTACCACCTCTAAAAGCGCAGCGTCTCTTAACCTCTTTGTGAATAAATCGTTTATTATGGGCGTTACCCGTCACGCCAACAAGTTGTGGGTCTGCAGGTTAATTTGTACTGGATATTTAATTTTGGTTGAAGACGTGAAGCACCGCATCTAGTTATTTAATTTCTTTGCTAACAAAACCACTTAAAGATCTATTGAACAAAGAGAACTGAAAGAGGAGTAAATGAGAAAACACAAGCGATGGTTTATTAGCGGAGCTTTTTCAATTTAGCTTTATTGTTACCTCTAAAAGCGCAGCGTCTTTTAACCTCTTTGTGAACAAATTACTTTTTACGGGCTTTGCCCGTCACGCCAACAAGTTGTGCGTCTACTCGTTAATCTTATTCACGGTGTTAAATTTCGGCTGTAGGCGTGAAGCTTGCTTACGCGAGAAGCAACGCTTCTGTTTATTTAATTTATTTGCTAGCAAAGCCACTAAAAGATCTATTTCACAAAGAGAAGTGAAAGAGGAGTAAATGAGAAAACACAAGCGATGGTTTATTAGCGGAGCTTTTTCAATTTAGCTTTATTGTTACCTCTAAAAGCGCAGCGTCTTTTAACCTCTTTGTGAACAAATTACTTTTTACGGGCTTTGCCCGTCACGCCAACAAGTTGTGCGTCTACTCGTTAATCTTATTCACGGTGTTAAATTTCGGCTGTAGGCGTGAAGCTTGCTTACGCGAGAAGCAACGCTTCTGTTTATTTAATTTATTTGCTAGCAAAGCCACTAAAAGATCTATTTCACAAAGAGAAGTGAAAGAGGAGTAAATGAGAAAACACAAGCGATGGTTTATTAGCGGAGCTTTTTCAATTTAGCTTTATTGTTA